>CAYVTB010000001.1:0-52286 GCA_964454365.1 uncultured Bacteroides sp.
CTATCTTCGGCCCCGGTACCCGTATCCCCGTCTCGGCTATCAAGATGCTCGAGATCCTCAACGAGGAATAATCTTAGTACCTCAATAACGAAAGCATCCCGCGAGAATTCGCGGGATGCTTTCGTTATTGAATATCAATACTTAATCTTATTTAGTTTCGGGAATTGTAGGTGTCATAGGAATGGTGCTGTCTGCATCGGTCCAGTCGTTGACATCAACCTTCAACTTGATAGGTGCGCCGAGAACGGGTTCACCGGGAGTAGGATCATCAGGGTCTACATTACCTGCACCGATGGTGAAGTCAAGAGTGTAGATATATTTCTTACCCTGCTCCCAAGTTCCTGACAGAGGAATCGAGGCCCATGCATACTGGCGCTTCTGGCCATTGGCATCCTTAACTGTATCGCTTGAGTAAGGATACATCACGAAGCCGTTATCAGTACGGGTGATTCGTACAAGTACACTGATGTATGATTCGCGTGCTACGTTGTCAGGGTCACCGGTAGGACTCCACGGAGTAAGGGTCTGAGGCAGCAGCATTGCGTTACCCGAGGGGCCCATGATGCTCTGAGGCGTCGAATTAAGAGTAACGGTATCACAGCTGCTGGTGTAGACTGCAGTGTCATGCCAGTCGTCAAGAGTCCATTGCTCGGTAGCGAAATCAAACGATCCCATATACTGTGCGCGACCGATACGCACACCCGTTACCTTGAAGGTATATGTGGGGTTCTCTGATTTTGCGCGAACTTCAATCTGCGAGAGACGGTGGTCGAAAGTAAGTTCGACACCTGAAGTTTCATTATTCTTACGGTTACCGGTTGCACTGGCGGTTATGAAGTCGACCTGGTCGGCGATATCGTCGGCAACTGCAAAGCTTTCAAGTTGCAATCCTGCCTTGCCATCTACTACTGTAACATCCGCGCCAAGCTCATCCTGTGAAGGAGCATAGGCATAGAACTGAAGGGTCTCGTCATTTTCAAGCCACGAGTACTTTTCACTCGAGGTGAAATAAGAGTCAGCACCCTTAACAAAGTTGGCATTTTCAAAGTATGGAGTGGTACCGTCAAAGGCCGTCACATAGATTGAACTTAAGTTGGAGTTGGTCGTCTCGGTTGCACGAGATGCCATGCCTGAGCGGAATGAAATTGCTTCATTGCTCGTGCGGACGTCGACAGGCTCGTCGCTGGCGCAAGAGGCCATTGTGAGAGCTGAAAGTGCGGCGATCAGGATTAGTGGTTTTGTGCTCATAATAATATGTGTTTTTTAATATAGTAATCTATATGTGTTTTTTATTTCTCTTTATAATATTAAAACAATTCGTAACACCAAAAGTTTGCTCATGATTATGTTTTTTTCTTGGCGAAAAAGACCAAATTACATGTGCATATCGATATATACAGGTTGCCACTCATTGACATCGGGAACAATTCCTGCACCCGGTTGCTCGGCCGGAGGCTCGGGCAGGGGAAGCCCCCTGAGAATAATGTGGACATGGCGGGGATCGGGAGCCTTTGAGACCTGATCGGTTACGTCAAACGTGTGGTACCACTTGCTGCCGTCGGTCAGCACCATATAAACCGTAAGCATGTGACGGGCAGAATTCGTCGGACTTTCGCCGAAGGTCAGGAATTCACCGTGTAGGGAGTCTTCGTCGCGTTCGGCATGCAGCGTAAAGGTCATCGTGACATGCGCGTCTGTTGCCGACTGTGCTCCGAGACTGTAGCCTTCAGCCATGCCGGAAATTGTGGCATCGATATCAGATGATCTGACACCATCTATATTATCGACATCGTAGATATCTACTATATAATGACACACTGCTTCCTGAGGATAAAGCGTGATTGTCTGCTTTCCGGTGTGGGGACCGATTTCGATGTTATTCGTGCGATTTGTCCACAACATTCCGGGAGTGACAGCCATTCGCTCCGACTCAGCTTCTTCGGAACGGGGCAGCGAATATGAACTCAGATTTTGGGCCGCCAATTGTGCGGCATCGGAGGTATAGACTTCCATCTTCTCGATATCCTCGTTGTTGCGCACATAAGCCCAGTCGGTGTTATCGCCGTTCATATACAATGCGTGACAGGTTCCGAAAGGAGCCTTGATAAGACCACCCGTGCGGTTTGCGAAAATAAATCGCATCGGGGATTTTCCATCGTTATCATAAAGATATAAAGCCATGGAAGAGGGATTGGCATCCGGTGCATATCGCCAGTCAAACACGACCTCGAGCTCACTGGTGAGCGATTCTTCCATATAAAGATATTTGTGACGGCACGACGTCAGCGAGAGCAAGACAGCGATGACGGCAACTGCCTTTCCGATTACATTGTATTTCATAGTGTCTCTCCTTTCCGAGGATTATAGTTTCCTCTACCGACGAGCCACACGAGGGAGATCTCGGCCTTTGTGGGTCCGAACCAGCGCAGGCGGTGGGTCGACTGCCAGATATAGTATTTGCCCTTGGGCACATATTCGTAATAAGTACCTCCGAGATAGCCTATTCCTATCGAGAAGTCAATATTGAGTCTGCGGCTGACAGGAAGCGAATAGCCATATTCCACTCCTGCGACCACGTTGCAGCGGTCCCAAAGGGTGCCATGAGGTTTACCGCCCATGTAGCCGCGTCCACCGAGCTCGAAGTCATAGGTAACCACGCCGGCATAAACGCCGACATGATGTCCCGTCAGAGGCTTGCGATGGGCTGCCTTGCCAAACCAGCGGCGGGCACCTAAAGTACCGCCGTAAGCGCGCCAGTAATAATGAGTGCGGTTAACGTCCCACCAGCCGTACATCCAGTCAGCTGTGACAGACCATCCGCGGCCGACATAAATGTCAGCACCGACATGCGGGATAAGGAGCGCGTCGGAGAGAAGATTAGTCTTAAGACCGATATAAAGAGGACGATGATATTCCACCGGCGCTGGTGACATTGTCAGCGTCCCGGGCGCGGGAACTAAGTTTACCGGCAGCATGGGAACGGCCGTGGGACCTTCCGGAGTAATACGTTTCAATGCATCTTCATAATCGAGGACAATTGTCGAAAAACGCAGCGATGGAAAAATGTTCCTGTATAAATACAGATAAGGAACGCCGCCGCGCAGGGCCTTGAGACTAGCAAGCGGATGTTCTATTTCCGAGCCGGAGGCTGTTCCCTCGTCAGTAACCCTGTCGAGCAGATCGAGAACTTCATCACGATAAGGCACATTCTCATCGGCAAGAACCATAGAACGCAATCCCGTCCAGTCGCGACCGAGATAATTGAAGGAAATGACGGAATCCTCGACAATTCCGCGGTCACGGAAAATGTCAAAGATTGCTTCAGCACGCTTTTTAGAAAGATAATCATTAAAGCTTACAGAACCTTCCGGAGAGGCTGCGCCGACTACTGAAACGGATTTCAGCGTGCGCCTCATGGCATTCAGGGAGTCCGACTCCAGTCGACGGAATATGCTGTCGAGACGGTCACCGTTATTCATGAATTCGGGATCCACATTGATATGGGACTGTCTGAAACCTATTGTAACAGAGTCAGCAGAAACACGCGAGAAAGCCGGATAGCTTCCCGCGAGCATTAATAATATTATAGATAAAATCTTCTTCATCTCTTCTTGACTGTCGGCGTCGAGCACCGTAACAAGCATTTGTGTGTTCTGATAGGATTAGTATCACTATGATAACACACGCACTTACAAATCTGTTCGCGCACGTCCGACAAAAAAATCGCCCGCTGTAGCACTTGGCACAGCGGGCGATTATATCTTGACCGGGAAAATCAACTGAGCGCGGCAAGAGTGGCGCGGTTAGCGGCAAGCTTGGTCTCGGTGTCGCTGAGTTTCTTGCGTTCACCTTCAACTACAGCAGCGGGAGCGTTGTTCACGAAACGCTCGTTGCCAAGTTTCTTCTCAATGGAAGCCTTGAAACCTTCGAGATAAGCGATATCCTTCTTCAGACGCTCGATCTCGGCAGCAACGTCGATCGAAGCTGCAAGGGGTACATTGAACTCCAGTGTACCGACCATGAAGGAAGCCGCAGCAGGATCCTTGACAGCATCAGCATTAATTTTCTCAACATTTCCAAGCTTGGATACAAGCGTTTCGATTCCTGCAGGAATCTGGCCTACAATGTTAAGAGTTAACGCCTCGCGGGCCGGAATATTCTTCTTGGCGCGAACGGCGCGGACACCTGTAACGATCTCACGGGCCAGGTCAACATCGGCCAGCAGCTTGTGGTCCGGTTCTTCTGCCACCGGAGTTGTAGCATACATGATGGATTCACCTTCGCGGCGAGTTTCGAGGTGCTGCCACAGTTCCTCGGTGATGAATGGCATAAACGGATGAAGGAGACGCAGCAAAGCATCGAAGAAACCGCGGGTGGCTTTCATAGTTTCACCGTCGACAGGCTCGCCATAAGGCGGCTTGACCATTTCGAGATACCACGAGGAGAAGTCGTCCCAGAAAAGACGGTAGATAGCCATGATGGCATCGTTGAGACGGAAACGGGCAAGAAGATCGTTAACTTCAGTGATGGTAGCGCTCAACTTGGACTGCATCCACTTGACAGCGAGTTTTGACGCCTCGGGAGCAGCGGCATTTGTGTCAACCTGCCAGCCCTGGAGCAGACGGAAGGCATTCCAGATCTTGTTACAGAAATTACGTCCCTGCTCACAGAGGCGCTCGTCAAACATGATATCATTTCCTGCGGGAGCGGCGAGCAGCATACCCATGCGCACACCGTCGGCACCGTAACGGGCGATAAGATCTAGAGGGTCGGGCGAGTTGCCAAGAGACTTTGACATCTTGCGCCCCAGATTATCGCGGACAATACCGGTAAAGTAAACGTTCTTGAACGGTTCCTTTCCGACGTATTCATATCCGGCCATAATCATGCGCGCAACCCAGAAAAAGATGATATCGGGACCGGTAACGAGCGTGGCCGTCGGATAATAATAGTTGATTTCCTCGTTGCCGGGATTGTTGATGCCGTCAAAGAGTGTGACGGGCCACAACCACGACGAGAACCATGTGTCAAGCGCACCTTCATCGCGGCGAAGATCATCGGCTGTGAGAGATTCGCATCCTTCGATAGCTTTGACTTTGGCGAGAGCTGCCTCGGGCGACTCGGCGACAACAATCTGTTCCTCGCCGGTAACGGGGTTATTATAATAATATGCAGGAATACGGTGGCCCCACCACAGCTGTCGTGAAATACACCAGTCCTGGATGTTCTCAAGCCAGTTGCGGTAAGTCGTCTTGTATTTTTCGGGAACGAAGCGAATAATGTCGTCCATGACGGGGGCGAGCGAAATCTTTGCAAAGTGGTCCATCTTCACAAACCACTGCAACGAGAGACGCGGCTCGATAGCTACCTTAGTGCGCTCCGAGAATCCCACATTATTAGTATAGTCCTCGACTTTTTCCATCAGGCCTGCTGCTTCAAGATCGGCTGCAATAGCCTTGCGGCAGTCAAAGCGATCCATTCCGACATACATGCCTGCAGTCTCGGCGATCGTAGCGTCATCATTGAAGATATCGATAGTCTCGAGCTTGTGGGTCTTTCCGAGCATGTTATCGTTCTTGTCATGGGCAGGCGTAACCTTGAGACAGCCTGTGCCAAATTCAATGTCAACATAACGGTCCTCGATAACAGGAATCTCGCGGCCTACGAGAGGAACGACGACCTTGCGGCCGCTGAGCCAGCGGTTCTTGGGATCCTTGGGATTGATACACATGGCCGTGTCACCCATAATTGTTTCGGGTCGGGTGGTGGCTACGACGGCATAATACCGTCCCTTGTCATCCACATGGATAACCTCGCCCTCGCGGGCCTCGCCGGGAGCAGCTTCACCCGGAGCGAGATAATAACGCAGGTAATAGAGCTTGCTCTGCTCCTGCTCGAAGAAGACTTCGTCGTCGCTGATAGCCGTGAGGTTCTGGGGGTCCCAGTTAACCATGCGCAGGCCGCGGTAAATCAGTCCTTTGTCATAGAGGTCACAGAAAACCTTGGTAACTGCCTTGTTGCGGGGCTCGTCCATCGTGAAAGCCGTGCGGTCCCAGTCACAGGAAGCGCCAAGCTTGCGCAACTGCTGAAGGATGATACCGCCGTGCTTGCGGGTCCAGTCCCAGGCATGTTCAAGAAATTCCTCGCGGGTAAGATCAGTCTTTTTGATACCTTCCGACGCGAGTTTTGCGATAACCTTTGTCTCGGTGGAAATCGATGCATGGTCGGTACCCGGCACCCACAGGGCGTTCTTGCCGTCCATGCGGGCACGGCGCACCAGGATATCCTGAATTGTATTGTTGAGCATGTGCCCCATGTGGAGGACACCTGTGACATTTGGCGGAGGAATCACGATAGTATAAGGTTCGCGGGCATCGGGAACGGAACGGAACAGCTTGTGTTCCATCCAGTAAGCATACCACTTATCCTCTACTTCGGTAGGGTTATAAACCGTTGCTAATTCTTTCATAGGAATTTAACTTTCTCTATTTTCATAAACTGTTGCAAAGATAGTGATTTTTTAGCTAATAACTAACAAATCGTCTCTCTATAAATCATCCTGAATCTCCACGAGAGTTTATCGAACGGGAAAACTTTTCTACACGGAGGCATTTTTTTCTTTGAGGATTTCGGCATATTTCGTACCTTTGTCGCAAAGAAAAACTGAGCATGGAGTCCAGCAGTCACGACACTCGCCCACCCTATAAAATCGGAGTCGCCCTCACGGGCGGAGGTGCGCGCGGCTTTGCACATGCCGGTGTTCTCGCCGCCTTTGAAGAAGCGGGCATCAAGCCCGACATCATGGCCGGCGTCAGCGCGGGCAGCATTGTCGCAACATTATATGCAGCCGGGGTAAAGCCCCGCGAGTTTGTCGGTCTCTTTTCCGATCGCAGTTTCCGCGATTTTGTTAATCTGCGGCCCCATGCAGGCTCAATTTTCTCTACTGAGCCTTTCAAGAAATTCATTGAAAAGAATCTCAGGGGTTACGAACGCCTTGAAGAACTTCCCATCCCCGTTTATCTTGGCGCGACAGACTTTGACAAAGGACTCGCAATCGAGTTTCACGAGGGGCCTATTGCAGAGCGAGTAGTGGCATCCTGCACCATTCCCATTATTTTTAAGCCTGTTAATATCGACGGCGTAAATTATGTCGACGGCGGCGTTCTGCGCAACCATCCTGCCTGGATTATCCGAGACAAATGCGAGCTGCTGATCGGTGTCAATGTGAGCCCGTTGAACAACAAGGCCAAGACCGACTCGTTTGTGTCCGTTGCCCTGCGCACTTACAATCTCATGGCCAAGGCCAACCAACTTATAGACATGAAACTGTGTGACATCAATATCGAACCGATGGAGATTTCACACTACCGCACCTTTGACCTGCGTTCAATCAAGCAGGTCTATCTGAGCGGATATATCCACGCCCGACGAGCTCTGCGCGACGCCGGCCTGTGGCATCCGTCTCCCGATAATAATTATATACCGACTGATTTATGATGAAAGCAGAGAGCCCCAAGCCAATAATCTACCAGATGCTGCCCCGACTGTTTACAAATTACAACACAGCCCCTGTAGTCGACGGTACCATTGAACAGAACGGCTCGGGAAAGCTCGCTCTTATCAATGACAACATTCTCAAGTCAATAAAGGACCTTGGCGCGACCCATGTCTGGTATACCGGTGTCATCGAGCACGCACACACGCCCGACTACACCGCCTACGGAATCCCCCGCCACAATCCTTATATAATTAAAGGTAAAGCGGGGAGTCCCTATGCAATCACCGATTATTATGATATAGACCCCGATCTCGCTGTCGACGTGCCTTCGCGCATGACTGAGTTTGAGGATCTCGTCAAGCGCAGTCATCGCGCCGGCCTGAAAGTGATAATAGACTTTGTACCCAACCATGTCGGCCGTCAATATCACAGCGACGCTGCTCCCGCCGGAGTCGAAGACCTCGGGAAAGGAGACAACGGCGAAATGTTTTTTGACCCGACAAACAACTTTTATTACATTACCCGGCAGCAGTTTTCCCCCGATGGCGTAGATCTCGGCCAGGGAGCTGAAGCCTATGTCGAATTCCCGGCTCGTGCCTCGGGAGACGACTGTTTCACGGCCTTCCCGGGCAAATACAACTGGTATGACACGGTGAAGCTCAACTATGGCTACGACTATGGAAACGGCTCGCGCCACTACGATCCTGTACCTTCGACCTGGCTCAAGATGCTTGCCATCCTCCGATTCTGGGCTTCGAAGGGGGTTGACGGTTTCCGCTGCGATATGGCCCACATGGTCCCGGTAGACTTCTGGCGCTGGGCAATCCCCCAGGTCAAGGAAGACTATCCCGGAGTGATCTTCATCGCTGAAATTTATGATATTGGTCTTTACAGGCAATTCATCTATACCGCAGGCTTCGATTACCTCTACGACAAGGTAAATCTCTACGACACCTTGAGAGCCATCGAAACCTCCAACCACTCGGCCGCAACCATCACTAATTGCTGGCAGGCAGTCGACGGCATCGGTCCCCACATGCTCAACTTCCTCGAAAATCATGATGAGCAGCGATTTGCATCCGAGCAATACGCCGGAGATGCGACCCGTGTCGTTTCCTCGCTGATTGTCAGCGCATTGATTTCGACCGGGCCGTTCATGATATATGCCGGTCAGGAACTTGGAGAAAAAGCCGACGAAGCCGAGGGATATAGCGGAAAAGACGGCCGCACGACCATCTTTGACTACTGGAGCATCCCTACCCTGCGCCGCTGGCTTAACCACGGCACATGCGACGGACATCTTTCCGATTCCGAATCCAAGCTGCGCGCGCTCTACAGCCGCGTGCTCAACATTTGCAATGAAGAACCGGCAATCTCCGAGGGCAAGTTCTTTGATCTTATGTATGTCAACTATGACAACTCCCGCTTCAACCCTCACCGCCACTATGCCTTCATCCGCCAGCACGGGGACGACATCTTGGTGATACTTGTCAACTTTGCCGACGAGGAATCTCAGGTTGAAGTCAACCTGCCGGGACACGCGTTTGACTATCTTGGAATTAAGCGCGGAAAAGCAGTCGCGACCGATCTTCTGACAGGCCAACAGACCGAAAAAGAGTTCACCGACCGCGTTCCCTTTAAATCCCACATTCCCGCCCACGGCGCCGTTATCTGGAAGATTGACAACCGCTCGATCATTCCGGAAGAGGCTTCGTCACGGGACACCATCAACAATAAAACCCTACTTAACAGATAATAAGTTCCTTCATATTATTTCCCTTATGGATTCCAATCTTCCCCCTTTCAAAATTTTCGCCGGCACAAAGTCGCGCTACATGGCTGAAGAAATCTGCAAAGATCTCGGCGTAGAACTCGGTAAAATGAACATCCAGCGCTTTGCCGACGGCGAATTTGAAGTCTCTTTTGAGGAATCGGTTCGTGGCTGTGAAGTCTATCTGGTACAGTCAACGTTCCCCAACAGCGACAACCTCATGGAGTTGCTGCTCATGATCGACGCCTCAAAGCGCGCATCGGCCAAGTCAACCATCGCCGTTATACCCTATTTCGGCTGGGCACGTCAGGATCGCAAAGACAAGCCCCGCGTATCTATCGCCGCCAAGCTTGTTTCCGACCTTCTCGTTGCAGCAGGTGTCGACCGCGTCATAACCATGGACCTGCATGCCGATCAGATTCAGGGCTTTTTCAATATCCCTGTCGACCACCTCTATGCATCGTCGGTGTTCATTCCCTATATCCAGTCGCTCAAGCTCGATAACATGGTGATCGCCACCCCCGACGTAGGCGGTGCAAAGCGCGCCAACAGCTATGCCAAATACCTTGATGTGCCCCTGGTACTCTGCCACAAGCAGCGCGCCAAGGCCAACGTTGTCGCCAACATGAACGTAATCGGCGACGTTAAGGACAAGAACGTAATCCTCGTGGACGACATGGTCGACACAGCCGGCACCATCACCAAGGCAGCCGACCTTATGATCGAAAACGGTGCCAAGAGCGTGCGCGCCCTGTGTTCACATGCCATCATGAGCGATCCCGCTACAGAACGCGTCGACAACTGTGGCCTCGTTGAGATGATTTTCACCAATTCTATTCCCTACAATAAGGAATGCAAGAAGTGCACTATCCTCTCCGTGGCACGCCTCTTTGCCGACACTATCCGCCGCGTACACAACAACGAATCTATTTCATCGCAGTATCTCATTAAATAAGAGAGATAACATATACCTTATCATGAGCGTCGCCCGGAAGTGTTATCCGGGCGGCGCTCTAAATTATAAAAAAGATAAAAAACTCTAATAAAAATTACAAATTCACTCTTAAATTCTTGGCAGATACGAATATTTTATATTACTTTGCACAAAAATAAGAGAAATTGCTATAGAAAGCCGAATATTCCTTATCTCACTTAATATTTCTTAGATGAAAAAAGCTTTACTCTTTCTTTCCATGGGTTGCATCTGTGGTGCAATGAACGCCGAAATGGTTGCTCCCAAGATCTTTGATACCGTCAGTTTCCAGAAAATTTCACCCGACGGTCGTTACATTGTCTCAGAAATGTATGGTCAGGTTCAGATTTTTGACTTAGTCGAAAACACCGTCTACAACTACATTGACGAGTATGGCACCCAGAGCTGGAGTATCGGCATTGGCAATGCTTTCAGCGAACAGAATATCCTGGTCGGCAGCGCCGAAATTGACTCTAACACCGCCTACTGGCAGAATGGCAAATGGCATAGCCTTCCTCTCACAGGCGAAGAAAAGAGCAACAACATGGCCAACGGTATCACAGCCGACGGATCGCGTATCTGCGGTACTGTGAGCATCGTTGAAATGACTCTTGATGACGCCACCATGACAGTTCCCGTCATGTGGCAGCGCAATGAAGAAGGCACCTACGACAATTATGTCATCCTTCCTCATCCCGAAGCAGATTATTCGGGCCGCGCTCCCCAGTACGTTACAGCTATCTCTATCAGCCCCGACGGCAAGACTATCGCCGGTACCGTTACCGACTGCGCCGGCCGTCTCGTTATGCCTATCGTTTATACTGAAAACGAAAACGGCGAGTGGTCCTACAGCCTCCCCATGGAGAAATTCATCAACCCCAACCACGTTGAACTTCCTCCTTACCCCGGTGAATATCCCATGTGGCCCGATGCAAAAGACTACATGACCGATGAAGAAATCGAAGCCTATAACGCAGCTTATGACGAATGGGTAGCGAACTTCTACCAGGGTGAGATGCCCGAATACACCGCCTATATGACGGAAGAGGAAAAGGCCAGCTATGAAGCAGCCTACGACAACTGGCAGAAAGAAGCTACTGAATTCGAAGAAAAGCAGAGCTTATTCCTCGAGGCTCTCGATGAAATCTGCAGCGCCTCGACTTCGATTGTCTTCAACAACATCCTCCTCAGTCCCGACGGTAAGCAGATCGCTGTGACAGCCATCACCGTCGTTCCCGATCCCAACAGCTGGATTCCCGGTGGTACAAAGGAGATTCCCCACATCTGGACAATCGACCTTGCAAGCGGCGAAATCCAGAAGTATGAAGATGCCGAGGCTAACCTCCACGGCTGGTATGCCGACGGTACCATCACCGCCTGGGGCAACATCTGGGATGCCAATCCTGCGGCTTACATCCTCAAGGACGGCAAATCAACCTCTTTCGTCGACTATATCAACGGCATCAACCCCGAACTCCAGGCATGGGTTAAAGAAAATATGACCCACGTTGTCGAGAGCTATGACTGGGAAACCGAGGAAGTTATCCAGGAAGAAGGTCTTTATGTAGGTCTTCCCCTGTTCTCAGCCGACATGAAAACCCTCGCATGCTGGACTCCTACCATGTGGGACTACGACATCATGTATCAGGGCTATGTCTTTGACCTCGCTCAGTTCAACGGTGTTAACTCGGCTGTCGCTGCCGGTGATCTCGCAGTATATGTCAACCAGGCCGGTGATATCGTAGTCAACGGCGATGCTGCCACTCTCCGGGTCTACAACCTCCAGGGCGTGTGCGTGGCAAGTGCTTCCAATGTTTCCGGTGTGGTTGATGTAACACTCGCAAGCGGCGTATATGTTGTCAAGGCTGTCTCAGCCAACGGCGTTGTAAACGTTGCCAAGGTTGTGAAATAATATAACGACTTTATAAATACTCATTTAAATTCACTACAAAGGACCTTCGGGCCCTTTGTGGTGAGTTTTGATTAAAAAGACGATGAAAAAACTACTGACACTTTGCGTAGCCGCCTGTCTCGGTCTCGCATTATCTTTCCAAGCTGCAGCTCAGCTTCCTGCAGTACAACTCAAAGACCTCCGTGGACGCACGGTCAATACCACTCAGATCAATAACGACGGGAAGCCCTATGTCATCAGTTTCTTCGCTACCTGGTGTAAACCCTGCATGCGTGAGCTCAAGGCTATCGCCGAGGTATATCCCGACTGGCAGGAAGAAACCGGAATGAAAATGTATATTGTTTCCATCGACGACGCCCAGAATCTCTCGAAAGTTCGTCCCCTGGTCGATACCGAAGGTTGGGAATACGAGGTGCTCCTCGATACCAATAATGACCTTTTCCGCGCCCTGGGCCTCCAGACCGTCCCCCACGTTCTCGTGTTTGACGGCTCCGGCAAGATGATTATGAATCACTCGGGTTATACCGACGGTTCTGAAACCGAAATAATCGAGACTATCCGTAAATCACTCAATAAATGACCCGCCGCGTCGTAAACTCAGTGGCCGCCGCGACACTGGCTCTGGCCGCAATCCCCTACTCTGCCGAGGCAATTAACATCGGCAAGGATAATGGTGTGGCCCTGCACGGCAGCGTGCAGGCCGATGTCCTATTCCCCCAGGAAGACGAAGCCATCAACACCGGTACTTATGATCACAAGGTGCTGTTCAACACCTATGCCGACCTCAATCTCACAAGCAGATATGTAGACGCAGGTGCCCGGCTCGAGTTCATGAAATGGCCTCTTCCCGGCTATGAGAACGACTTTAAAGGCTGGGGCGTTCCCCACATCTACGCAAAGGGCCGTTATAAAGGCTTTGAACTCACGGCCGGCGACTTCTATGAGCAGTTTGGCAACGGTTTCATTCTGCGTACTTACGAAGAACGTTCGCTCGGCATCGACAACTCCATCCGTGGCGGGCGGCTCAAGGTAACTGCCGTCCCGGGCCTGCGACTGACAGCCCTTGGCGGACTTCAGAGACGCTACTGGGACTGGAAAAAATCATCTCAGGTCTACGGTGCCGATGCCGAAGTAATGTTACAGGATGTGTTCCGTGGCCTGGCTAAGCACGATCTTTCGTGGACATTCGGCGCATCTTATGTCCTCAAGCATGAAGACGACCAGGATGTCACCATCGCCGGCACTGATCTGCGACTTAATCTTCCTAAGAGTGTGAGCGCCTTTGACCTGCGTTCACAGTTCATGAAAGGCAATTTCTCCGTTCTCGGTGAATTTGCATGGAAAGGTCAGGATCCCTCCTTTGACAACGACTACACCTATGGCAAAGGAACAGCTGTGATGTTGAGCGCATCTTATTCAAAATCAGGTCTCAGCGCCCTAATTCAGGCCAAGCGCAGCGAGAACATGGCATTCCGCTCCCAACGTCTGATGTCAGGCACCTCGGCGTTCCTGAACAATATGCCCGCCTTCTCCTATCTGCACACTTATGCATTGCCTTCCCTCTACCCCTATGCTACCCAGGCAGCCCCGGGCGAATGGGCTTTCCAGGGTGCCTTCGGTTATAACTTCAAGCGCCGCACCGCGCTTGGCGGCAAATACGGCACCAAATTAAAGCTGAACATCAGCTATATCCGCGGCCTCAATCACGGCACACCCGACTTCATCATCGATGGCGTCGTGAGCGGCACCGACGGGACTCCTACAAAGTTCTTCGGCATGGGCGAGGCTTATTACCACGACATCAATCTCATTGTCGAGAAAAAATGGTCATCCTCTGTTTCTCAGAACTTCATGTACATGAATCAGATGTACAACATGGATGTCATCGAGGGACATGGCGGCCGCGTCAAATCTAACATTTTCGTTGTCGACACCAAGTGGAAAATCGACAACAGATTCACCCTCCGCAACGAGCTCCAGTACCTGCACACCCGCCAGGACCAGAAAGACTGGCTCTACGGACTGCTCGAGCTCTCGATAGCTCCCTACATGATGGTCACCGTCAGCGACATGTGGAACTGCGGCACCACCGGCAGCCACTACTACAATTTCGGCGTAGCCGGCAACTATCGGTCCAACCGACTGACTCTGAGCTATGGTCGCACCCGCGCAGGCTTTAACTGTTCGGGCGGTGTCTGCCGCTATGTACCGGCGACCCATGGTTTCCAGATTGGATATGCATATACATTTTAAAACAACAATATTACACGAAAATCAATGAAAAAAGCCCTTCTCTCTCTCTTGGCTTCCTCCATGCTGCTCTCCTGCAGCGATATCTCCACTGACGACCGCTACATTTCTCAGGACAGCGTTGAAGCTCAGCGTGCGGTCCTTATCGAAGACTTCACAGGCCAGAACTGCGTTAACTGCCCTGCCGCTCACGATATACTTGAAAAGCTCAGCACGCAGTATGGCGCGATGGTTATCCCCGTCAGTATCCATGCAGGCGGGTTTGGCATTTCTGTTGAATCGACCCGCTACACGGGCTTGATGACACCCGAGGGCGACATTTATAACGATGCCTGGGGCATCACCGAGTGGCCCAAAGGCGTAGTCAATCGCCACGGCGCTCCTTCCAACGCCTCCGACTGGGCTGCATTAGTTCGCACAGAAATTGCCCGTCCCACCACCCTTGCAATCGACCTTGAAGCCGGTCTCAGCGACGACGAATCGACGGTAACCGCTACCGTCGTTCTAAAGCCTACAGCCAACATCACAGGCAAGTTGCAGGTGTGGATTCTTGAAGACGGTATCGTAGCTTTCCAGAAGGATGACGAGCGCGGACGCATCCCCGACTATGTCCACAACCATGTCTATCGTGCATCGGTCAACGGTGTCGGCGGCGAAGCTGTCGTGCTTCAGTCCATGATTCACAAAACATTGACTTTCTCCATCCCCGTGCGCGATACCGAGCACGAACACTGGAACGCTCACAACCTCTCGGTCGTTGCATTCGTCTATGACGACTCGGAAGTACTTCAGGCTGCCAAGGCCCATGTGTGGACCGACCCTGACTCAGAAACAACCAATTAATTATTATAAATGAAGAAATTTTACTTATTACTCTGCGCTGCGGCCCTCGGCTTGACCGCTCAGGCCCGCCAGCTCACATTCTACATCGGCGACCAGGTCATCACACCCGGTTCTACAGTAGAATTCTCTGACATCCTCATCGAGGAAGAAGGTGGTGTACAGTATGTAACAATGGCTCCGTCGCTGTCGCTCGGCACCGATCTTTATATGAAGGTCGACATTGTAGCCGACTGCACGTCGGGCCAGACTATCCAGATGTGTGCCGGCGGTGCATGCTCTACCGGTACAAAGGTCGTTAAAGAAGGCGTCGCTATTTCAACCGGCGCAAAGGTTCCCCTCAAATTCGAGTATGAAGACGAATTTGACAGCGGTGTAACCATTCCCGACGTTACGACATCTTTCTCTGCCGTATGCCCCGACTACCCCGAGACCAAGATTGAATTTGTTCTCGTGATGGGTAGCGAGCTCAATTCTCTTACAGTTATCGAGACTCCCGCAGAGCTCAAGGTCGTTCCCGGCGCTATCGAGTACAATGTAACTTCCGCAACGGAATTCTCGCTGTACAACGCAGCCGGCACCTGTGTCCTGAACACTACTCTCAAGGGCAACGGAGCGGTTGCAACCGATTCTCTGGCTGCAGGCATCTATGTTTACGCTCTCGGTGCCAAGACCGGTAAAATATATGTAAAGTAATTTAAATCAATTATATCGCAGAACTATGAAGAAAAGTATCCTTATCGTTGCGGCTGCCATCACCGCGATGAGTGCCTCGGCATTTGACCTTGCCCCGCGTCATCTCGTCGCCCCTGTACCCGCAAATATGGAAAGTGCGACCATCGAGTTGCCTGCAGCCCGCATGTCTGCCCCCGCCAAGGCTGCCGATGAGATTTTGTCAATGAATTTCAGTCCCGCCTCCCAGCCCTATCAGGCAATGGGCTTCCAGGATCTGCCTATTGGCACAAAGTATGGACAGGCTTTTGAATTCACTGCCACCAATGCCAACTCTTTTGCCGGAAACAGCATCACTGATATTTATTTCTGGACTGGTGTCAACAATAAAACCGGCGTCAACAACATCCGCAAAGCAACCGTTTTCCTTGCCGAGGATATTGATGCCACTCCCTTCTATACTCAGGTAGTTGAACTTCCCTCGTCTCGCTTCACTCCCGTGAATGTTCACCTTGACACTCCCTATGAAATCACGGCCGGCAAAAGGATCTTCGTCGGTACTATTTGCGCAATTTCCGCCTCAGACGATTTTCCTCTCGTGGTCGACTATATTAACCATGGCTCTGATGATGTCGGCGGTTGGGTAGGTTTACAGGAGTATGGTTCCAACCAAATGGTCTGGGATAACTATTCAACCCAGATAGGTTTCGTAACCATCGGTGTTACAATCCAGGGCAACGCCCTTCCCACCGACATGGTTTCAATTGACGATTATTTTGTATCACCCGTTGTCTACACCAGTGAAGGCTTTGAGCTCGATCTTTTCCTCACCAACAATGCCGCAAACACTGTCAAGGACGTAGACATTGAGATTCAGGTCGGTGACCAGGCTCCTGAAACTATCAATAAAAAGCTAGATAATGCTCTCGGATTCAACGGTCAGGATATTATTGCCATCAACGGTCTTTTCTATCCCAACGCCACAAAGGATGTAACGGTAAAGGCTACTATCACCAAGATCAACGGTAATGATAATACAGATGCCAACAAAGGACTTGAAACATCCATTTCTGTCGTTGACCCCGATAAGAGTTTCAACCGCAATGTAGTGATCGAAGAATTCACCGGTATCTGGTGTGGTTACTGCCCCATGGGTATCGTCGCCATGGAATATATCCGTGAAAACAACAACAACTATTCCTATATTCCCGTAGCAATCCACATTCAGGATGCCCTCTCGGCTACATCCTTCTCAAAGGTAATCAATAACTATAGTGGCGAAGGCGTGCCCTCGGCAATTCTCAACCGCTGGCAGAGCTCATATCCTTCCCTCGACTACGGCATGCTCGAAGACCTCGAATTTGTAGCTTCTATTCCCGCAATCGCCACCGTCAACGGCTCTGCCGTCTTCGATGCAGAAACCAAGACAATCCGGGTCGATACCGAGACTCAGTTCTCGTATGACTACACCGACGGCGACAAGAACTTCATCCTCAGCTACGCTATTACTGAAGATAATGTAGGTCCCTACAATCAGACCAACTATTACAGCGGTACAAACGAGCTCCCCGGCTGGGGCAATAAGGGCGAAACTGTCTCGACCATTTACAACGACGTTGCCCGTCAGCTTGATAAATACTCCGGTATTACAGGTTCTGTCCCCGCTAACATCACCAGCGGCGAGACCTATTCATTCTCTCACACCATCAATGCCGTTTCTGCCATCAAGAATTTCGAAAACTGCAATGTAGTTGTTTATCTGACCAATATCAAGACCGGCGTCATCGAGAACGCCTGCTGGCTCACCAAGGGTAACAACTACAGCGGCGTTAACGACATCCGTCAGGACAATGTAGACGAAAACGCTCCCGTTGAATACTATAACCTCCAGGGCATCCGCGTTGCCGAGCCCACCAACGGCCTCTACATCCGTCGCCAGGGCAACACCACCTCCAAGGTTATTATCAAATAAGATAAACTAAACCTCAATGACAGCCAAGGGCCGGCACCTTCACGGGAGCCGGCCCTTGTTGTAGAAAATAACATCTCCGCCCATAAGAGGAACGGAGATGTCTCGCAGAATTATATATAACATTCAACCATAAAGGTCAGGGAAGTATTCATTATTCGACTGTTACGCGGGCCGAAGCGAATACGTTGAGGCCTAATTTATTTGCAATTTCCTCGATGGCCTTAGCTGCACGGACAGATGTACCGTTGCAGTCAAGCTTGGGACTGTAGGCTGCGATTGCACCGAATCCGGGAAGAATTGCCAGAATCAGACCGCTGCGGCTGCTCTTGGCGGGCAGACCTGTGCGCATCATCCATGCACGAGTTTCTTTCTTGGGGCCTTTCACTGCTGCAAGAGTGACGACTCTCGAAGCGATAGAACCGTCGAAAGCATATTCTTTAGTCACAGGATTGAGACCGTCGGCTGCGATAGTTGCACCCATCGTTGCAAGCTGCTGGGCACTGGCCTTCTGAGAAATCAGTCTCACATAGAGGTCAATAGCAGTTGCAGCATTGTCATAGAGGGTGAACTCGGCAGCAGCCAGCTTATTCTCTGTATCGGCTGCCTCAACCTCTGACTTTATTTTTTCATAAAGCTTTACGTCAAACTCAGGCGCACTCGCCGCGAGGTTGATGAAGTTGTTAACCATAATATCCATCTTGCCGTCGGGATCGCCCTGAGGCACGATGGCGCTAACTGCACGGATACCGTGGCGGCTTACCGGTATTTCAGGTTTTGCCTTGCGGTCGGCGTGGCATACACCCGTACCGCTCTTCTTCACGAGTTCGTCAGGAGTATTCTGAGTCAGAAGAATCACGGATGTAGGAATCTTGGCAATTTCACCGATAGGAGCGGTCAAACTGCTGTCACCCTTGTTAATCATTCGTCCGTCGGTCAGAACGACACTGATACCGAAATCTTTCTCGGTACCGGTGGCATAAGTTGAATCGACAGTACCTTCTGAATTTGACTTGTTGTTTTCATAAGCGTCATAAACCGCTTTTTCAACATCAGTAAAGCTTATTTTTCTTTCCATAATGTTATGTGTTTTTTATATACGTTTATATACGTTAGGTGTCTTTCTTTATTTCTAAGTCAATAATAGAACGTCTCACAACTCTCAAAGTTGCGAGAAAAGCCAAATTCTTAAAAAATATTCGGTTTAGCGACCGAAAAAGCGGCGTAGAGCGGCCGTGTGGTCACCGAGGATGATCACATGATGGTTGCCCAGCGGATTCTTGAGGAAGTAATCGACACTTTCGTCCAGTTTGAGACGTATCTGGGTGCGACACATCGAAGGATTGTCAAGATTCTCGACAAGCCGTCCACGCGAAATGAAGTGATGATTCATTTCAGGTCCCCACCATTTCAGGACGGTGACATCACCCAGAGGCAGCACGCCTTGCAGGGCAACACCTATTCCACTCTCGAAGTGGCTGCGCAGAATATTAGTACCGGCCATGGTCATGGGCAGCGTGCAATGTGCGAAAATGATCTCATTACCTTTGGTATCGATGCGCGAGGGATTGGCCATGAAAGCATCGGCACCGGCAACTCGACGGGCAAGCAGCATTGTCAGAAGAGCGGGAACGTCGCCTTCACATCCTGCGGGAATGCCCTTGGCGTTTAGAACAGCGAGTGCAAGACAGCCGGTAGTTCCGAGCGGTTCGAGCAGATCGAAGCACTTGAGGGTAAATGCGTCGAGACGGTGACGCTTAACGACGGCCTCGATCGCCGAAGTGAGTCTCAGAGCTTTGTCAAGATCTTCCTCAGTAGGTTCTACGCGGCGGAGCGAGTGGATGCCGCTCACGTCGGCCGGCTCCGAGCGGTTGTACTCCTCAATGATCTCATTGAGATCAATGGCAACGAATTCTATGCCGTAAAGCTCGCTGACAGCATTATAGTCAACATCACTTGAAATAAGCCAGCCTGAGGGGCCCCCCATCAGACCCACACGACAACCTCGCAACGCTTCCCGAGCCTCGATCGACTGCAGCTCGCGGACCATCTCTGCCGGATTATCGTGGATGATCTTCGCGCCTATACCTTTTGTACCGAGCCACGCAGCGATTTCCATCGAGGCGGCAAGCGAGTTCTGAAGACCATCGGCAACCAGATAGACCATCTTGACGTCAGACGACTCGATAGCCTCGCGCACGCCCTCCTCGACTCCTCCTGTTGCGACAAAAAGCAGTACGGTACCAGTCTTGCCTTTGAGGTCCGAAACCGGGACAAGCTCTATGTCAAACACTTTGTCCAATGCAGCAAAAATATCCTTGTGAGCAGCTTTTACAGCCTCACTATTGTGCAAGCCCGATATGGCTTGATAAAGTTTCAAAGCAGTTTTTTCCATAATGCAAAATTTATTTCCGCTACAAAGATATGATATATTTATGAAAATGCCGCGCGAATATTGGCTTGCCGAGAATAATTTTGTATTTTTGCCAAAGTAACCGCAGGCATGCGGGCTTAAACGATAAAAATCCTATTTCTGACATGGAAAAACGCCTAATAGAATGTGTGCCCAATTTCAGCGAGGGCCGCGACCGCGCCGTCATCGACGCAATCACATCAAGCATTACTTCAGTGGAAGGGATCAGTCTGCTCGACGTAGATCCCGGAGAAGCCACTAATCGTACCGTAGTCACCTTTGTCGGTGAACCCGAAGCCGTCGTTGAAGCGGCTTTCCGCGGAATAGCGCGGGCTGCCGAGCTTATAGACATGCGTAAACACCATGGCGCTCACCCGCGCATGGGAGCCACAGACGTGTGCCCCCTCATACCGGTAAGCGGCGTCACACTTGAAGAATGTGCCGAGATGGCACGCAAACTTGCAAAACGGGTATCCGATGAACTTGGAATACCCGTTTACTGCTATGAGGCGGCAGCCTTCACCCCCGAGCGCAAGAACCTTGCGGTGTGCCGCGCCGGCGAGTATGAAGCGTTGCCCGAGAAAATGAATCATCCCGGTAAAGGACCCGACTTCGGCGACCGCCCGTTTGATGAGGCAGCAGCCCGCACAGGTGCCACGACCATCGGTGCCCGCGATTTCCTCATTGCTGTCAACTTCAACCTTAACTCAACCTCCACTCGCCGCGCCAACGCAATCGCCTTTGACGTGCGCGAAAAGGGCCGCCCCATGCGCGAAGGCGGAAAGGTTACAGGCAAGCCTGTGAAAGATGAAAACGGCAACCCGGTCATGATTCCGGGAACGCTCAAAGGCACCAAAGCTATCGGCTGGTATATTGATGAATACGGCATAGCTCAGGTTTCAATGAATATCACTGACATTGCCGCCACGCCGCTCCACCGCGCATTTGACGAAGTGTGCCGTGCAGCCCTTGCCCGTGGCATCCGTGTTACCGGCACGGAGATTGTAGGCCTCGTTCCTAAAAAGGCTCTTGTCGATGCAGGCCGTCATTTCCTCCACGCGCAGCAGCGCTCCACCGGCCTGCCCGAGGAAGAGATAATACGCATTGCAATCAAGTCTATGGGGCTTGACGAGCTCAAGGAATTCAATCCACGGGAAAAAGTTATCGAATATATCCTCGAAGACGCCGGCGCAAAATCCAACAAGCTTGTCGACATGACGCTGAAGGCATTTGCCGACGAGACTGCTTCTGAATCTCCCGCTCCCGGCGGCGGCTCGATTGCCGCATATATGGGAACTCTTGCCGCGGCACTGGGCACGATGGTTGCCAATCTCTCGGCCCACAAGGCCGGTTGGGACGACCGCTGGGAAGAGTTTTCTGAAGCAGCCGAGGAAGGGCGCCGTTCACTGGAACAGCTGCGGGACCTTGTCGACGAGGATACCGCCGCTTTCAACCGCATCATGGCCGCAATTTCGATGCCGCGCGGCACCGAGGAAGAACGTGCCACCCGTGCTGAAGCGCTTGAAGAAGCCACGCTGTATGCCACCGAAGTTCCTCTGAAGACCATGAAAGCTGCTGCTGCGACATTTGATCTGCTCGAGCGCATGGCCCGTAACGGCAACCCTGCATCGGCCTCGGATGCCGGCGTAGGCGCTATCGCGGCAGAAGCAGCTGTTGCAGGTGCATTCCTCAACGTGCGTATTAACGCAGCCGGACTTGCCGACCGCGAAAAAGCCGACTTCCTTGTAAAAAGCGCCGCCACGATTGCCGCCGAGGCTTCGCGTCGTCGCTCAGAGATTGTAGATATTGTCAATTCCGTTATAGATAAAAACTGATATATGACTCTCGAAGAATTCCGTGAAGATATACGCACCGGTATTCCCTCGGTGCTCCCTCCCCCGCAGCCGCGCGATCCGTCGCTCAACCATGCTCCGCGCCGCAAAGATATTCTTACCCCGGCCGAAAAGGAGCTTGCTCTGGCCAATGCCTTGCGTTACTTCCCTGCTGAAATGCACGCCGAGCTCGCCCCTGAATTTGCCCGCGAACTTCATGATTACGGTCGTATCTATATGTATCGCCTGAGACCGACCTACCCCATGCACGCCCGCTCTATTGACGATTACCCGGCACGGTCACGGCAGGCAGCAGCCATCATGCTCATGATTCAGAATAATCTTGACCCGGCAGTCGCCCAGCATCCCCAGGAACTAATTACCTACGGAGGCAACGGCGCAGTATTCCAGAACTGGGCACAATATCGCCTTGCGATGAAATATCTGAGCGAAATGACCGACGACCAGACCCTTGTCATGTACTCGGGCCATCCCCTGGGTCTTTTCCCGTCACACCCCGGCGCTCCACGCGTCGTTGTCACCAACGGCATGGTGATTCCCAACTATTCCAAGCCTGATGATTGGGAGAAATTCAATGCTCTCGGTGTATCTCAATATGGCCAGATGACGGCAGGTTCCTACATGTATATAGGTCCTCAAGGCATCGTTCACGGCACGACTATCACTGTCCTCAACGCCGCCCGCGCGCTCCGTGGTGGTGACGATATCGCCGGCATGCTCTTCGTGACAGCCGGCCTCGGCGGCATGTCGGGAGCACAGCCCAAGGCAGCCCGCATTTCCGGGGTTGTCAGCATAACGGCTGAAATCAACCCGGCTGCAGTTGAAAAACGCCACTCACAGGGCTGGGTTGACGAGGTATATGATGACGTTGACCGCGTGATCGACAGGGCTCTCGAAGCGCAGAAAGCTCGAGAAGCCGTCTCGCTCGCTTACCGAGGCAACATTGTTGACCTCTGGGAACGTCTTGCCGACCGCGGGGTCAAAGTAGACCTCGGCAGCGACCAGACGTCGCTTCACAATCCTTGGGCCGGCGGTTACTACCCTGTAGGCCTGTCCTATGAGGATTCGCTGAAAATGATGGCCGAGAATCCCGACAAATTCAAGGAGGCCGTCAAGGCGTCTCTCAGAAGACACGTCGACGCTGTCAACAGACTTGCCGCCGATGGAATGTACTTCTTTGACTACGGCAACGCTTTCCTACTGGAGTCGTCCCGGGCAGGAGCAGATATAATCGGAAAAGACGGCAAGTTCCGTTATCCTTCCTATGTGGAAGCTATCATGGGCCCGAGATTCTTCGATTACGGGTTCGGACCGTTCCGCTGGGTTTGCACTTCGGGCGACCCGGCCGATCTCGCCGTTACCGATCAACTTGCAGCTGAAGAACTTGAACGCCTGCTTGCCGCCGCTCCCGACGATATTAAAGGCCAGCTTGCCGATAACCTTCACTGGATCCGCGAAGCAGGCCGCAATAACCTTGTCGTTGGATCTCAGGCTCGCATACTCTATGCCGATTCTGCAGCTCGCACTGCCATTGCCCTCGCCTTTAACAAGGCCATCCGCGACGGCCGCATTTCAGCGCCTGTCGTGCTGGGCCGCGACCATCACGATGTCTCGGGCACCGATTCACCCTACCGCGAGACTTCAAATATAACCGATGGCTCGCAGTTCACCGCCGACATGGCTGTTCAGAACGTCATCGGCGACTCTTTCCGTGGAGCAACCTGGGTATCTCTCCACAATGGTGGCGGCGTAGGCTGGGGCGAGGTAATCAACGGCGGCTTCGGTATGGTGATCGACGGATCTGAAGAATGTGACCGCCGCATTGCGTCAATGCTTCTTTGGGACGTGAATAACGGCATTGCGCGTCGATCATGGGGCCGCAATCAGGGTGCCATGGACGCTATCAGACGGGAAATGGATCGCACTCCCGGCCTGAAGGTTACGATTCCCAACGTTGCCGACTCTGAAACAATTAAACAAGCTCTTAACTCTATTAGCTGAAAATCATGACACATTATATATCGGCCGAGCGCCTCACTATCGATAAGGTCGCAGAAATCCTGGCCACAGGTTGTAAACTCGCGCTTAGCGAAGACGCAAAGGCAAGAATCATACGTTGCCGCGAATATCTTGATGAAAAAATGGCGACGGCTACCGAGCCAATTTACGGTATCACGACCGGTTTCGGCTCGCTTTGCAATATCAGCATCGACCACGACAGTCTTGCCGCTCTTCAGCGCAACCTGGTGATGTCTCATGCCTGCTCAATCGGTGAACGTGTGCCCCGAGAGATAGTTAAGCTCATGCTGCTGCTTAAGGTACAATCACTGAGCTACGGTAATTCAGGCGTCCAGCTGAAGACCGTGCAGCGTCTTATAGATTTTTATAATCTTGACATCCTGCCGCGCGTTTGCACTCAAGGATCGCTCGGAGCATCGGGTGACCTTTCTCCGCTGGCGTGCCTGAGCCTGCCGCTGCTTGGTCTTGGCGAGGTCGAATATAAAGGAAAGCTACGCCCGGCCGCTGAAGTTCTGTCTGAAACAGGACTCGAACCTATTGAATTACAGTCAAAGGAAGGACTGGCACTACTCAACGGCACACAGTTTATGAGCGCCTACGGGACATGGAATGTCATCCGCGGTCGCCAACTGAGCGCTCTTGCCGATAAACTTGCAGCCCTGTCTCTCGACGCTTTCGACGGACGCACAGAGCCTTTCTGCGACCCGGTTAACGAGGTGCGCAATCATCGTGGCCAGATTGAGACAGCCCGTGCCGTGCGCCGCTGGAGACATGACAGCGAGATTGCTGCCGCTCCCAAGGCCCATGTGCAGGACCCCTACTCTTTCCGTTGCGTGCCCCAGGTCCACGGTGCCGTTAAGGATACTCTTGCCCACTGCGCGTCTGTGATTGAGGATGAAATCAATGCACCGACAGATAATCCTACCATCTTCCCCGACCTTGACCTCATCGTCTCGGCAGGTAATTTCCATGGCGAGCCTATAGCGTTGCCTATGGACTTCCTGGCGGTGGCCTTCTCGGAACTCGCCAATATTTCAGAGCGCCGTGTCTACTGTCTCATCTCGGGCAAGCGCGGATTGCCCTCGTTCCTCGTCGCCAATCCGGGGCTCAACAGCGGCTTCATGATTCCGCAGTATGCCGCCGCATCGATCGTCAGCCAGAACAAGGGGCTCTGCTGGCCTGCGAGCTGCGACTCCATCCCCTCGTCTCAAGGACAGGAAGACCACGTTTCGATGGGTGCCAACTCGGCAACGAAACTGCAACGGATCATGGACAACACCGCCCGCGTGCTCGGTATAGAGCTGTTCAATGCCGCCCAGGCGCTGGAATTCCGTCGTCCTCTCAAATCTTCTCCTGCGCTTGAAAAGTGGGTTGCCGACTACAGGAAGGTTGTGCCTTTCATTGTAAATGACACCGTGATGTATCCTCTTATCGAGAAATCTGTCGAGTTCCTGCTTAATGAAAACTCTGCTGATTAAAAATATCGGGCTCCTGCGCGGTATCCGCGAAAATAATATAGTTCCGCTCCGCGGTGCTGAAATGGATCGCGTCGAGCAACTCAAGGATGCCTGGCTTCTGGCCACGGACGGTATCATCAGTGATTTCGGAGAAATGTGCGCTTGTCCCGAAAATGCCGATGAAGTCATTGACGCCAAGGGGGCAATCGTTACACCGACATTCTGCGACAGCCACACCCATATTGTCTATGCCGGCAGTCGCCAGGGAGAGTTCATTGACAAGATCAACGGTCTCAGTTATGAGGAAATCGCGCGACGCGGAGGTGGCATCCTAAACTCGGCCGACAGGCTCGCGGCAACCTCGGAAGACGAACTTTACGATGCTGCCCGCCGGCGACTGCTACAGGCAGCGGCTCTCGGTACAGGAGCTATAGAAATTAAAAGCGGCTATGGCCTCACACTTGAAGGCGAGCTGAAAATGCTCCGTGTGATTGCCCGTTTACGTTCTGATCTACCTCATATTGAAATACGTTCAACTTTCCTGGGGGCACATGCGGTCGGCCGTCAATTTGCCGGTCGCCGTGAAGCCTATGTCGACCACATAATTCAAGAAATGATTCCGGCTGTAGCTGCGGATGGACTGGCCGACTATGTCGATGTCTTTTGCGACGAAGGCTTCTTTACGGTCGAGGACACGCGCCGCATACTCGAGGTTGCCGCCCGTTACGGGATAAAACCGAAGATTCATGCCAATGAGCTTGCAATCTCGGGGGGCGTCCAGATAGGAGTTGCTTCCGGGGCTCTATCAGTCGACCATCTCGAAAGAATCGGAGAGGAAGAAATGGATCTCTTGGCCCAATCTCCTACAATCGCTACGATGCTGCCCGGTGCATCATTCTTCCTCGGAATGCCCTACGCTCCTGCGCGCCGCGCAATCGACCGCGGCTGTGCTGTAGCCCTCGCTTCCGACTGGAATCCCGGCTCATCGCCCTCAGGATCTATGCCGATGGTTATGTCGCTCAGCTGTATCAAGATGAAGCTCACACCCGACCGGGCATTCAACGCCGTTACTGTCAACGGAGCCGCAGCCATGGGCGTTCTTGGTACACACGGATCTATAACAAGAGGAAAAGCAGCATCCTTGATAATTTACAAACCTTATGTTCCTGACCCCGACTATATACCCTACGCTTACACCGAGCCGCTGATCGACCGGGTAATCCTGAAAGGCAAAGCGATATAAGAATTGAAAGAACTGAAGAACTGAGCTCCGCGGCTCAGTTTTTCATTTTAGAGCGACGGTTAAGGTAGTCGCCAAGCCATAGACCGCCTAAAATGAGCGCGCAACCAATGTAACCGATAGCAGTGACAACCTCGTGGAGGCACACCATCGAGAAAATCATCGTGATAATCGGCTGCACATAAAGATAATTGTTGGCCTTGAGGGCACCCATAGCTCTAACAGCTTCGGCCCAAAGCACATAAGCGATCAACGATGCACCGATGCCCAGGAAAAGAAGATTACCGAGAACGGCTCCGTCATTGAAAATATCGACTATATTGTAACGCGGGGGCTCGACAAGCAAGAACGGCAGTGATGTCAGGACCCCGTAAAAGAACGTTTTGCGTGAAATAAACCAAACATCATAGGTCGCATTCAACTTCTTAAGTACCAGAGAATAAAGCGCCCAACTTACTGCCGCCATCAGGGCAAGCATATCGCCAAGCGGCTTGATCTGCACATTGAAGCTGCTGTTAAATATAATACATCCCACCCCGAGGAAAGCAACCAGCGAGCCAATAATCATGCCTCCGCTGGGGCGGTCGCTCTTATAGAGAATCCCGACGAGGAAAGCCGTTATCAAGGGAGATGTCGCCGTCAGCAACGACACATTGGATACAAGAGTATATTGAAGTGCGAAATTCTCGGCAAGGAAGTAAACCGATCCTGCCAGAATACCACAGAGACACAGAAGTCCCTCGTCACGCCAGTTATGGGACAGCCATCCGGTGCGTTTGAATAGAATAATCAGGACGTAGGCCAGGACGAATCGGTAGATATAGATCTCAACCGGTTGCATGCCGTGGTTGAGAAGGACCTTAGTAGATACGAATGAAATACCCCACACGGTGATGCAGAGCAACGCGCCAAGGTGAGCGAGCAATAATTGTTTGCCTTTGTACTGATTACCTGTAACGCCGGACATCTTCTAAGGTTATTTGGATGTATTACGCCTACAAAATTAGTGATTTTTTCTGACATACCTCAACATTTCATCCTTATATTTTGTATTATAGAAAAGACATTCTTTTTCAGAAATAATTAAACAGGAATTATTAACGACATTAATCCATAAAGTGATGAAGACATTAAAAATTGCATGCATAGCATTATTATGCGGAGCCGTTTTAGTAGGTGAAACCGGCTGCAGTTCATTAACCAATACCGGCAAAGGCGCGCTTATCGGCGGCGGTGGTGGCGCAGGTGTAGGCGCAGGCCTCGGCGCTCTCATCGGCGGCGGTAAAGGTGCCGCGATTGGCGCAGCTATCGGTGCTGCTGTCGGCTCAGGTGCCGGCGCTCTTATCGGTAACAAGATGGACCGGCAGCAGCGTGAGCTTCAGGAACAGTTGGCCCAGCAGGCAACCGTTGAAGAAACAACCGACGCCAATGGCTTGCGTGCAATCAAGGTGACCTTTGAAGGCGGCATCCTGTTCCCCACCAACAGTTCCACCCTTAATCCCCAGGCCCAGGCCGATCTTACAAAATTTGCAAACTCTCTGAAGGCCAATCCCGGAACTGACGTTCAGATCTACGGTTTCACTGATAACACCGGCAGCTACCAGGTGAACGAACGAGTTGCTAACTCGCGCGCCGAATCAGTGCTCACTTATCTCGTAAACCAAGGTGTCGCGCCTACACGTCTAAGTGCTCAAGGCGTTCCTATGGCCGATTATGTTGCATCGAACGACACGCCCCAGGGTCGCGCTCAGAACCGCCGCGTTGAGATTTACATCACAGCAAGCAAGCAGATGATCGAGCAGGCCGAAGCCGGAACCCTCAAATAAGTAACCACATAATAACACATAACGGGGCCGCGACTTGAAGTTGAAAAGTCGCGGCCCTGTTATGTTGTTCAATCAATTTCGATAAGTTCGTCGCGGGTATAATCCCTCGCGGCTCTTGTTCCGATCACGCTGTCCCATAGCATTGGAGAAACACCGTTGCCGGGGCGCTTTACCGTGATATTTTCTTCTGTAAGAATTTCGCCGGCCTTGATGTCACGGGCAGCGACAATCGACTTTCGCGCCACCTCAATATTAGGTCTCTCGGCTTCCGCAACGGTCTTTACTCCGTTTCCGAGCGCCTGCTCGACCACGCGGACGGCCTTTACCATCTCGGCCAGTTCGGCAGGCTCGAGCGACGCACGATGATCCGGACCGGGAAGGTTGCGATCAAGGGTGAAATGCTTCTCTAATACCTTCGCTCCTCGGGCAGCTGCAGCCACAGGGATAGTGATGCCGACTGTGTGGTCGCTGTAACCTACCCCACCACATCCCAATGTAGCCAGCGCATCCATGGCCCGCAGATTCACGGCATCGGGGGGCGTGGGATACTGCGTGGTGCAATGCAACAGGATAATATCTTCGCGCTTAATGCCGCCGGTGCAAAGGATATCGACCGCGGCAGCTACCTCTTCAAGCGTAGACATGCCGGTCGATAAAATCACCCGTCCTCCCTTTGAAGCGATTTTACGCAGATAAGGCAGGTTGGTGATTTCACCCGAGGGAATCTTCCACCAATCCATGTCGAGGGCGGCAAGACAATCAATGGAAACGAGATCGAAGGGCGTGCTCATAAAACCGATACCAACTTCATCACAAAGTTCCTTAAGTCCTGCATAATCGCTGAGCGGCAAATGGATGGCCTTGCACATCTCAAGCTGAGACTCGCCCTCGCCTGTTGTCTCTTTCTGATACTCAGCCTTAGGTGCGAATGTCGATATTACAAGTTCGGGAACGGCCGTCTGGAATTTAACGTAATCGGCCCCTGCTTCCTTGGCCGCATGGACCATGCGACGGGCCATTTCGAGATTTCCGTTATGGTTAACGCCGGCCTCGGCTATGATAATTATATGATTGTCGTTCATGATTTTTCAGGATAAAATACTGTTTCTGCAGGGTAGCGCGCAATTTCGACACCCGGTTGCACGATAGGTACATGCAATGGCATTCCCAGCGCCTCGTGTATAATCAATGAAGGGATTTCAGCGCCTGCGAGGACGCTGCACACCGCGCCTCCGCCGAGGCGGGGATTTATCTCCATCAACAGCAGGCGCCCGTCGTCAAGATCGCGCATGAACTGAACCGTCACAGCTCCGCGAAGGTCGAGGCGCTCGATGGCTTCGGTTGACAGAGCCGTTAACTCCGGGATGTCGACCGTAACCGTTTTCGTCACTTCACCGCCGGCAACCTGCAGGCGTCGGCGAGGACTTGCCACAATGACCCTGCCGTAGCCAACCGAGGCGTAGCAGTCAACCGTGTATTCCTCGCGCCGGTCGATACGTTCCTGTATAAGATATTTATCGCCTTCACCGAGGATTGCATCGAGCTGTTGCAGCGAGCGGATTTCGACGATACCCTTTGAGGCAGATCCATGGCGGGGTTTTGCTATCAGCATCAGAGAGGGCACGCCGGGAACATATGTGGCAGGAATAGGCAATGATGCTTTTTCAAACAAGGCTGCTGCAACAACCTTATCAAACATCTGCTCGGCCTTTTCAGGAGTACAGCAAGGCGCGAAGGCCGCATCGGCGAGCCGGGCGGCAACGGCCACTGCACCGTCTACAAACGGAATAACTGCTTTTATATTATTCTCACGGATTATATCGCGCAAATGACTGTCGACAGCCGGGTCGTTCCATCGCAGGCCCTCAATCACTGTCGCCTCGCAGGCAATTGCCTCGTGCGTAGACATCTCATAACTGAAGATGTTGCATTTCAAGCCCATCCCGGCAGCAGCTTTCTTGAACAGGCGGGCCATTGAAACCCGCTTGGCCCCCCCGAGGAACAGCACATTAAACTCAACCGGTGTCATCGGTTATAAATATCTGTCTTGTATTTTTTTATATTTTCAGGCTTAATAAACCACTCGGCAGTCAACCGCAGGCCTTCTTCCAAAGAGACTTGGGGACGCCAGTCGGTAAGCTCGGTGATAAGCCTGTTGTCGCCGCATAAACGACGCACCTCGCTTCGCGAAGGTCTCAGACGTTCGGGATCGACAACAAAATCGACTTTGCGTCCCATAACCCGCGCAATAGTTTCAAGTGTCTCGGCCATAGATATTTCCGTACCGGATGCAATGTTGATCTCGCGGCCTTCTATTCCATCTGCCTCTGCCAGAGCAATGAAGCCGCGGCATGTATCGGTGACAAAATTGAAATCACGGGTCGGTGTGAGGTCGCCCACGCTGATCACATTCTTTCCGCTTGCGATCTGGGTAATAATTGTCGGAATAATTGCTCTCGCACTCTGGCGGGGGCCGTAGGTGTTAAACGGGCGTGCTACAACTACCGGTAATTCAAAAGCATTATAAAAACTCAGGGCTATGGCATCTGCCCCGATTTTGGTAGCTGAGTAAGGCGACTGCGGCTGACGCGGATGTGTCTCGGGAATCGGGACTTCAATGGCCGTGCCATATACCTCGCTCGTAGAGGTGACCAGCAGTCGCTCCACCCCGGCCTCGCGCGAAGCCTGGCACATGTTCAGCGTGCCTTTTATATTCGTATCGACATAACTCTCGGGAGCTATGTAGCTGTAAGGAATTGCTATAAGGGCCGCGAGGTGAAAGACAGTTCCGGCTCCTTCAACAAGACTGCGGCAGAAAGCGCTGTCCCGAACGTCGCCACTGACAACCTCAAGCCGGTAATCTCCGGCAGGACGTCGCGCGATAACATCTTCAAGCCAACCCCAGTTGTTGAAGGAATTGTACTGGGCAAGGGCTCGCACTGTAAATCCACGGTCAAGCAGCATCTCGGTGAGATGGCTGCCGATAAATCCGTCGGCGCCGGTCACGACAACCGGTTTATTTCTGTTTATCATCGTCTTACCAGGTTTTTCGTAAAATATACTTTCGTGTCACTCCTTCATAGGTCCAGGTCCATTCCATGCGACGGCCGTCTATGTGGCAATCCATTTCCATCGGTACTGCAGAAGTCATGTCCAACCATTCCGGGGCCTTATAACGTCCCTGACCCTGCTGATACTGGCTGTCGCTGTGAGTAAAATTGAGGACTATATGGCCCGGAGTCTCAGACCATGAACCGAACCGCTGAAAATTGGTCCCGTATTCATCATTTAACTTGTCGGCCTCGACAACACCTCCCTGAAAACTGAAAGTACAACCCTCGGGAGTCAGTTCTTCCACATCGTCAATGAAGTAAGCCTCGACTGCCCATGTCCCAAAGAAAGCACCTATAGGACCGTCGTTCTGGCATGAGGTCAGCATCGACAATGTTAATGCTATTATAAGATAAACGGTCTTTTTCATTTCTTATCTTTAATGAAAGTAAAATTACCGCTGTAACTGAGTGCAACAAGAATACCGAAATTATTTCCCCGCAACTTACCGTGGTCATAGGCGACAGTCGCCGATACATTAAGTCCGGGAATAAACCGTGAAGCATTCCATGCTGCCGATGCCATCACGGAATGGTCTTCAAGCGACGCTACCGCGGGAATGCGGCCCGTTCCCCAGGCCTGTTGCCAGGAATACTTAACCGTGTAATCCCAGGCTTCACCGATGCAACCCTTGACAGCTGCATGAATACCGCGGGCTCTGTTATGCGCAAATCCCGAGAAACCGTTGAGATTATAGATCGGTGAAACAAGGAACGGAGTAGCGATGGCCATGCCGTAGTTGGCGTATCCGCCATAGGCCTCGTTGTTGTAATTGTCGTCGCCGCCCGTTGCTTCCGCGTCAAGATTACTTCCCGGGAAACTGCCGGGAGCCCAGTGAATAGGACCGCTCTGATTGCGGAAATCGATATATTCAATAGCTGCTCCGGTCACCCATTGACGCGAATTTGTAGTGTAATATAGTCCGTAAAGGCCATCCCATCCGTTGCGGTGACCTATACCGGAACCATCTTCCCATGGCCACTGAAATGCAAAACTCAGTTCATCACCGCAATCAAGTCGATAGCTGGCCTTGAAATCCCAGGTACCAAGTGAGTTTCCTTCATAATATCCGTCTTTGGAATCACCCTGAATAGGGAAAAACATTTTGAATACATCCTTTAAGCGGAATCCTCGGGAATCGCTGTTTATGATGTTACCTAAATAATAATGCCGCCAGTAGCCGCCGAATTGTCCCGCTGTCTGCATGCCGACGGTGACACTGAACGGTTGCGACGGCTTGGTGCGGAAGAAGCAGCGTTTATATGTGTAATTCAGATGCTTGGTCCACACATAGTTGTAATAATTGAATTGGTCGTGACTAAATCCGTCATCAGTAAATCGACCGTATTCTATTACACCGTCAATCTGCACCCAGCCATTTGTAAACGGGATATCCTGAAAATCAATAAAGCCTGCTTCAATACCGGGAATACCGCGGGCATTTGAGCTGCGGGTGAGGTCGCCTGAGCTCAGGCTTTCATCAAGCAAAGCCGACGTGTGGTCTTTCTGACCTATACGGAGAAAAATACTGCGATACTTTAATTCACCGTAGAGTTGCTGAATCCAGATTGCAGCCGGGCGGTTGCTAACGGTCCCCCATGTCTCTATTTCCTTGTACCAACGTGCATAGGAGTTGGCCGACGAATAACCGGTTATCACTTCGGCTCCTGCCCCCCAGCTGAAACGGCGCGTGGAGTCAATATCAACCTTTACACCTAAATCAAGCAGGACTGCATTCTTTCTCGGCGTGCGACCTCCGTTAAGCGACCCTATGAAGTAGGGAGCGAAATCCCCTCCGGAAGCTTGACCGAGCACCGTCGCGTCATATTGCATGACGCTCTGGGCCCGGAGTTCCGTGACAAAAGTCGCTAAGATCGCAACTGCCAGTATTTTGAGTCCTGTTTTCATTTAATGCGAAAGGATTATTATTAGATTCCTCAGCTTTCGGATTTTTCAAGATCGTGGCCCGTCATGGCACACACACAACTGTCGGACCACACATTCTCGGCGGTCTCCACCATATCGATTACCGTATAAATCGGAAGGATAAGCCCCATCACGACAACCGGCGCACCTATACCCGTCATAAGAGACAGGGTGAGGAAATAACATCCCATCGGTACACCTGCGTTGCCGATAGCCGATATGACTGCAAGGGCAAGCCATGTGAGCATCGTTCCGACGCCGATGTCCATGCCGCCGTTCTGCATGACGAAAAGTGATGTTACCAGAATGAATGCGGCGCAGCCGTTCATGTTAATTGTCGTACACAACGGAAGGACAAAACGCGAAATCCGCGGATTCACACCAAGCCGCTCCTCGGCGTTCTGCATCGTTACCGGCAAGGTTGCTGCAGAACTCTTGGTGAAAAGTGCCATCAGCACGGCCGGGCCCATAGCCTTGAGAACTTTCAGAGGATGAAGACCACGAGCAAGCAGGAACAACGGCAGGACAACTGCAAACTGCAGGCAATTACCGAGAAGAACGACAAGTACATAACGGCCCAAAGAGTCCATCATCATGCCGCCGCTCATCTGCGCCGTCAGTTGCTCCGAAAAAGCGAGAATACCGAGCGGCAAGGTCCAGATAAGTGCACGGATAAGAATAAGCAACAACTCCTGAAGGGCGTTGAAACCCTTGACCAAAATCGTCTTTCCATCGGACTGAGGCATGACCGACAATCCTATGCCGGCCGCAAAAGCGAGGATAAGGATTGAAAGTACATTACCCTCGAGGAGCGGCTTGACGATATTATCAGGAATGACGGACATAAAGTGCTGTCCGAGAGTGAAATTCTTGAGTCCTTCGGGAATCGCGTCACCTCCGGTTGAAAGTAATTCCACCGGAAGATTGCCGGGCTTGATGACAATGAAGCACAGTAGACCGATAACAGCTGCAGCCAGTGTCGTCAGGAAAGTATATGTCACAGTCCTGACAAACAGTTTCCCTGTCGAGCGGTCTTTACCGGCCGCCGCGAGTGTCGTGACGATTGCAAGAGCGATAGTCGGCACGGCGAGCAGCTGGAAGAGTCGCGTATAGATAGTGGCGATTACGTTGGCAACGTTATCGATACCCTTGACACGGAGCAAACCGAGCCCCGCGCCTATTGCAAGCGCGGCAATCCAGATAATAAACTGTCGCCTGTCAAAGCTCGACCGTATACTGGGTCTTGCGTAAGGATCGGTCGCTACCTTTTCACCGTCGTTCTTCATATTGCTTCTTTCAAACGATCAAATATCAATCCTGGGTATTGAGGTAACCCTGGTAGTTTTTTCCGTCAATCACGCTGTGCACAGTAAACGGAGCACCATGAACCGAGCATGTAAAATCTACCGTGCTGGTGCGGTTGCCGGGAGCGATTACAGCAGTGAAATTGGAGATAGGATAACCTTCCTGAGGTACACCGCCGATAGTAGGGATAAACGCATCGGAGGACATGGTCACGACTGCATCCGAATCAATGGTGAAAGGAATATCGTTGAATTCCATGTTAAGCAGCGGCATGCCCTGGGCAAAGCTGGCATTACGGATCAGGAGTGTTCCGACATTCTTTGTGAAGTCAAGAGTCACAACATACAATGAAGCATCAGACTTGTAAGGGTCGCTTGCGGGGCCGGGGGCCGTGACCTCGGTATTGCCGCCGAGCACAATCGGTGTAATGCCGCCGGCGATCTTATAATTACCGTCGAGAGTAAAGGAATAGCTCAGAACAGGGAAATACAACTTATCGGCAAAGAGTTTGTTGAGCACGTTGGACAGATCAGGACGATCGTTCCAATAAAGCTTGAGATCACTCACATCAACACGCGAACCCGTAGCAAGGAAAGCCGAGCCGTCCCCGACAATCTCGCCTACCGACGTTGTATCGTAAATTCTGATGGGAGCTTTCTCGATATTGATCATGGGATAAACGTTGCCTGCGATCTTAAGACCCGAAACTGTAAGACCGGCCTTGAGGGTTGTCCAGTTATCAAGCATTGTGATATTAACGCTTGAGCAGATTTCCTTGGAACCGTCGCGCGTATCGGTAACCACCGCATAAGTGCTGTTAAACGGATGTGAGTAGATAATATCCTGCTTGCTTTCGTTGCTCGAGCAAGAACTGAGAGCAGCGGCGGCAGAAAGTGCAATAATCGGTAAATATAACTTTTTCATTTTTATTTATTTTATTATTTTTTAATCAATTAAACTGCATGCGCAGGGTAGCGCCGAAGGTTGCCGGAAGCCCGCGCTGGGTAAATGCATTGCCCATGGACAGGAAATAGAATGTGTTGTATCGGGTCGATGTTATATTACGGCCCCAGAGCTGAAGGCTCCAGCGATCGGCCTTGAAGCCGAGTTCTGCTCCGAGTAGAGCATAGAATGGCTGCGAAACTGTGTTTGCCTCGTTCCACTGTATATCGCCCACCCCGCGCACGTTAACGGAAAGTGAAGGCGTCAGCGGGCCGAGAGTGAAAGGCAGCTTCCACAGGGCCGAGGCAAATAGTGTATTGGACGGTGCATAGGGAACTCGCTTGCCGCGAAAATCTTCACGCCCGTTGTCATAGCTGCGGAAGACAGCATTGGTGAAACCGTAGGAAACTCTGAAAGTCAGGGGATCGAGAGGCTGCCAATCGCCCGAGAGCTCAAGGCCCATGGATCGTGTGCGACCCGCATTGGTCATTATTCGTCCTGTTACCATTCCGGGAGGAAAGACAGTGAGCTGCTGGTCGCGGCAGTTAATGAAGAAAGCAACTGCCTGATAGGAAGCTCTGCCACTCTGTGCTGACCCCGAAACACCAAGCTCGAAGTTCCAGCTCGACTCGGGCTTATAGCTGACAATGTCTGAAATCTTATAAGACATCCCTACCCCCATGCTTTCCATAACGCGCTGCTGAAGGACATCGCTGAACATCTGAGTGTTAAAGCCGCCCGATTTATAACCGCGTGAAACAGAAAAGAAAGCTTTGCCATCAGGGAACCGGTAGGTCACGGCCAGCTTGGGGAGGAGCTCGTTAAACGTCTGGTGAAGACGGCCGTTATCGTGAATTGCAACGGGAACATTCTTATAAAATTCACGGGAACCGTCGGGAAGCACATGATAGACCGTATAGGCCGCATCGGCATCGCTGTTGTAATCACACGATACCCGCTCGAAATCCCAGCGCAGACCGGCCTCAAGCGTCCAGTCGCCGAGATCAAGCTGGCTTTCATGATAGAGGGCAAAACCACCGCCGCGGGTAGTAAACTCGCTTAACAAAGGGAAATTGCGGTTGTCCCATACAATGGGATAGTTGGGATTCATCTCGTTACGCTTTCCTTCAATGAGTGAGGATATGCCGGCTTCGTAAAAGGTAACCGGAGCCCACATGCGTATGTTGCGCGCAAAAGCAAAGACACCTCCCAGCCAGGAATAGGCATTTCTGCGGCCCTTGGCAAACAAGTCTTCGGTAAATGTCCACTCATGACGGCGCTGGGTGAGGGTAAAGAAATCCTCGGGAAGAAAATCCTGGTCAAGAGTCATGTTGTCATCAAGATACTGGACCGATGTCAGGGAAGTGACGACAACTCTTTTACCTGCCCATGCGACCGTGAGGCCGTCGCTGAAAGTATTCCGGCGATAGAAACATGTATCGTTATAGGCTATCTTGCCTGTCTCGACCGATTGATAAGGATAACCGCTCTGGCGTGAAATAGAGAATGCTGCGGTATTGGTGATTGTGTGATGGGTCGAGGGGCTGAATACGGTCTTCCACCGCAGTGACCCGCTATTTTCAAGTCCCGTGCGGGTTCCATTGAAAGTGTTGCGCCAAAAGCCGTCAGAGTGGCGGAAATCGGCGACGAGCGATGTGAAAAGCCCGTCGGCTACACGAAAATAACCGCCGGCCGAAACTCGTGACGTGTTTGCACGGCCATATTCCACAGCAGCGCGAAATCCCTGAAAATCTTTGGGAGAAAGTGTATAGATATTTATCTGACCACCCATTGAGTTACGGCCGTTAAGGAGCGACTGCGCGCCGCGGGCAACTTCAATGGAAGCGATATCAGGAATATCGGAATCATAAGCATCCTTGTTCAGGAAGGGAACGCCATCAATATTAAGACCGACTACAGCCTGGTCGAGCCGCGAACCGAGACCTCTCACATAAATCGACGAAGTCATGCGCGAACCGTAGGCGGGAGTATAGAAGTTGGGCACGATCTCGCCTATATCCTTGAGCGCGTAAATCCCGAGTCGGGTGACTGTCGCGCGGTTAATGGTTGTGACAGGTGAAGCTCCCGGCGTTGGCATCTGCTTGATACCTAAGACCTCAACCGGCCGTAGCTCACGAACTGCAGTCACATTGACCGAGTCGGAGTCAACAGCACCAACGGAAAGCGCGCCGCCCAGGATAGCAAGTGAGACTGCAATCATTTTCATAACTGCAAAGGTAAGACTATTTTTTTAAATAATGTTTAAAATAGAGTACCCTAAGAGCAAAAATAAGATTATTTTGCTTATCTTTGCACACAAAACATCCCTATCACAATGGCAAACCTTCCGGCCGAAGACCCCGAACTCATCTCGCGCCTCCGCGATCCGTCGACCGTCAGGGAAGCGTTTGGAGAAGTAATTGAACGCTTCACCGAACCGCTTTACTGGCAGATTCGACGTATGGTCCAGGACCATGAAGACGCCAACGACCTCCTGCAAAATACTTTTCTGAAAGCATGGTCGTCGATAGAGAATTTCCGCGGTGAAGCGCGCCTCTCGACATGGCTCTACAAGATTGCTGTCAACGAGGCTATCACTCACCTGGGACGTGAGCGCAAGCGCGCTTCAATCTCGCTCGACGAGCAGGCCGACACACTTGCGGCCGCCATCGAAGCCGACACCTATGTAGATGGCGATGAACTCGCAAAAAAATTGCGCCAGGCCGTCACCTCTCTACCTGAAAAGCAGCGACTTGTATTCAACATGAAATACTACGATGACATGAAGTATGAAGAAATGTCATCGATACTTGGCACAACGGTAGGTGCTCTCAAGGCATCCTACCACCTTGCGGTAAAAAAAATCGAGAACTTTTTTAAAAATTCCGATTAAACCATTGGAACAGGTTTAAGTCAAAAGAAGTAAAGGAACTAAGAAACATAAATGGACAAGCAAAAAGATATACTCGAGCAAGTTAACCACAGGGACGGCATGACCGTCCCCGACGGCTACTTTGCCGACTTCAAGAGCCGCATGGCAGCTTCGCTGCCCGACAGGCCCGAGATCACCGGCACGGTGACAGCGCCAATGAGCCGCTGGCAGCGTGTAAGACCGTATGTCTACATGGCTGCCATGTTTGCCGGTATCTGGTGCATGCTCAAGATGTTCACCATGCTCACGGCAACATCCTCCACTCCCCTGGAAAGCAATCCCGTGATTGCCGAGGCACTGTCCAACGAGGACTTTGTCAATGAATATGTCATCAGCGACATCAACCAATGGGACTACTATGACGAGCTCATGGAAGACGGCATTGACCCGGACGCCTTGTGTGACTCCATCCTATCAATGAATATTAGTGAATAACATTTTTACGGTATGATCAAACGATTTACCTTATCGGCGGTATTGTTGCTCACGGCTCTTCTGAGTTGCAGTGTAGCGGCCCAGTCCAACCGCAGCGACGGCGACCGTCAACGGTGGTTAAACGAGATCAGAGGCTACAAGCATGAATTCATGGCCAAGGAGCTGAATCTCACCCGCGACCAGCAGAACGCGTTCTTCCCCCTTTACGACGAAATGGAAGATGAAGTCGAGCGACTCAACAGCGAAACCCGTGACCTTGAAAACTCGGTGAACGAAAATACTGACGCGAGCGAAGTCGAGATTGAAGCTGCCTCGCGCAAGGTATTTGAACTCAAGGAAGCCGAAGGCAAAATAGAGCTCAGATACTACGACAAGTTTAAAGAAATCCTGCAGCCGCGCCAGCTACTTCAGCTGAAAAACGCCGAGCGCCGTTTCACCCAGCAACTTGTCAACCGTCACCGGCGCATTCGGCCGCAGGGAAATCGTCCGTAATATCTCTCTAAACCATACAAAGGCGGCGTGCATCTCAGTGATGCACGCCGCCTTTGTTGTTATGGTCTTTAATCAGTTATCAGTTTTATTGTCTGTTTCAGGCTTGGAAGTATCCTGCGCTTCGGGTTGCTCCTTGGTAGAGTCAGACGTCTCGGTTGCAGCAGGTTCATCCTTCTTGGATTCATCTGTGGCTGGGACTTCCGTAGCTTCAACATCCTGAGGCTTGTTGCGGGGATCGAGAGCCAGGATTTCATCGGTGCGGCTCTTCCAGGGGCGTTCACCGAAGATATCAATTACATCCTGAGTGAAGATAACTTCGCGATTTACAAGAACATCCGTGAGCTTGCCATGACCTTCGGCATGTTTTCTGAGAATATCCTTTGCACGCTCATATTGCTCAGCTATGATACGCGACACTTCCTCGTCGATGATGCGGGCTCGTTCTTCAGAATAAGGCTTGGTGAAGCCATAGGACTGGCCTGACGAATCATAGTAAGAAAGGTTGGGCAGGCGGTCACTCATACCATAATAGACAATCATGGCATAGGCCTGCTTTGTAACGCGCTCAAGGTCATTGGCGGCGCCGGTTGAAATGCGGCCGAGGAATAATTCTTCCGCAGCGCGGCCGCCGAGAGTGGCGCAGATTTCATCGAGAATAACCTGGGAAGGCGTAATCTGGCGCTCCTCGGGGAGATACCAGGCTGCGCCGAGGGCCTTTCCGCGCGGAACTATAGTTACTTTCACCAGAGGATTGGCATAGCGCAGATGCCATGAAACGGTCGCATGGCCGGCTTCGTGAATTGCGATTGAACGCTTTTCCTCAGCAGTTGTGATCTTGTTGCGTTTCTCAAGACCACCGATGATACGGTCAACAGCAGCCGAGAAATCCTCCTTGGTGACAACAGGCTTGTTATTGCGCGCGGCGATAAGGGCCGCCTCATTACAAACATTGGCAATATCGGCACCCGAGAAACCCGGAGTCTGGCGGGCGAGCAGGTCTATATCGAGAGAATCATCGGTCTTGATCTTGCGCAGATGTACCTTAAATATAGCGACACGGTCGGGAAGGTCGGGAAGATCCACATAAATCTGACGGTCAAAACGGCCGGCACGCATGAGGGCCTTATCAAGAATATCGGCACGGTTGGTTGCCGCAAGAATAATTACACCACTGTTGGAACCGAAACCGTCCATCTCGGTAAGGAGCTGGTTCAGTGTGTTCTCACGCTCATCGTTGGAGCCCATGTTAGCGTTGCGTCCACGGGCACGGCCCACGGCATCGATTTCATCGATAAACACGATACAAGGCGCTTTTTCCTTGGCCTGTCGGAAAAGATCGCGCACACGCGAAGCGCCGACACCGACAAACATTTCAACAAAATCGCTACCCGACATCGAGAAGAAAGGCACATTAGCCTCGCCTGCCACAGCCTTGGCAAGCAGAGTCTTACCTGTTCCGGGAGGACCTACAAGAAGCGCGCCCTTGGGTATCTTGCCACCAAGGTCGGTATAGCGTGAAGGATTCTTAAGGAACTCAACAATTTCCTCAATTTCTGTCTTGGCCTCAGACAAGCCGGCCACATCCTTGAATGTCACCTTGTTGGCATTATTCTTGTCAAAGAGCATAGCCTTGGACTTGCCGACAGAGAAGACGCCGCCTGCTCCGCCGCCGCCACCGGCACCGCCACTCATGCGTCGCATGATCCATATCCATGCAATAATCAGAATGACAATCGGAGCGAGCGAGAACAGGAACGAGCTAAGCTGGCTACTACGCTCATACTTGACATCGCCGTCAAAAACACCTGCATCCTTCCACTCGTCAATTTTGGAGGAGAACTTGTCGGCCGAGGGTATATCGGTCACAATCTTGGCTTTAACGGGATTTTCGCCAAGGCGGTCGGCAAAAATCTTCTTGGCCATCTCGGGTGTCAGCACACCCTCGGCCTCGCGCTTGTCGCTGTAGACGACTATTTCACTGACGCCTTTCTGCTCTACATATTTCTCAAAATCAGAGTAGCTCACAGTGCGGGAGACCGATGTATCATCAAGGTAGTAAATACCTCCTAAAAACACGAAAACAATAGCATACATCCACCAGAGGTTGATGCTGAACGGGCGCTTCTTGCGTCCAGGACCCGGGGTATTGGGGTTTTGATTTGCCATAAAAGGGTATCTGTATTAAGTATCGACAGTTGTTCTGCTGATCAGTCAAGATCGGGAATATCGGTTATAACGGCGTCGCTCCACAGTTCCTCGAGGTTATAGTGGCGGCGCGTCTCGGGAAGGAAGATATGAATCCACACATCGCCGTAGTCCATTACTATCCACTCGGAATTCTTAAATCCATCGGTGTTATAGGGCTTTATGCCCCCCTCCTCCCTGAGGCGCTCTTCAAGATGATCAGCGATACTGCTCACCTGCGTGGTTGAATTACCCTCTGCGATAACAAAGAGCGATGCCGAGGCTCCGGGAATTTCGGAAAGATCTAATAATGTGATGGCATGACCTTTACGGTCGCGTATTGCGTCTATGATAAGTTCGCGGTTGTCTGTCTTTTTCTGTGATGTCATTAAAAAAGTGGTTTTCGGGGGCAAATATACAAATTTTTCCTCGTTAAAGCTAACGCAGAAAAGGTCTTTTATAAAATGTAACAATTAAGCCGGCCAAAAAGATTGCTTACCCCGGGATGCAATTTTTATTCGTAGCGCATTGTGGAAGCGGGATCAATGCGGGCGGCGAGGCGCGCCGGAAGGATAAGAATGAGCCATGTGCCGACCATCACACCGATATTCAGCAACACGAACAACAGCCAGGGGAATTCCACAGGCACATAGGAAAGATAATACATCTCGGGATCAAGCGGGATGAAATGGGTGAAGTATTGCACCGCAGCAACTCCAAGGCCAAGGATATTACCAATCAATAATCCGCGCCCCACAAGACGCATCGCCATGTTGATGAAAATGTGGCTCACAGCTGTGCTTGAAGCGCCGATAGCCCTCAATATGCCTATCGTGGAAACATGGTCCAAAATAAGGATAAACAGGCTGGAAATAAGTGTAAACACTGCAACACAAAGCAACAGGGCGAGAATAACAACAACATTTGTATCAAGCAGATCGAGCCAGGTCAGATACATCTGCCCTCTCTCGGTGATGTCAGTTACAGGATGAATACGCGAAAGGGTTCCGGAAGCGGCAGCCTTCGTAATGGCCTCATTAATTTTAGCTGCAACCTTGGGCGCGTCGTCGATAGTTACGTTTTCGATATCAAGAGAAGTCACTCCGAGAGAATCGCTCAACGACTGCATGGTCGGGAACGGAACATAAATAACCGAGCTGTCAAATTCTCCGAAAGACGAATCATAGAGACCGGAAATCACTACACGACGAGCCTTAACGCGCCCGTCAACAAAGAAATAAAGGAAAACCTTGTCACCTAATCCGACTTTCATGCGAGATGAAATTGTCTCGGAGATGACCACGCTGTCGCCTGATGCTGTCATGTCGGGCCAATGGCCTGCGATGACATTCTCGCGTTCAAAGCTGTCATCGTGCGCAGCATCGTGGGATAGACATTCAACGGCCACGAAATTATCATCGGTCTTGAGTATAGCCCTGCGGGTCACCGACTTGACAATCTTGCAATCCGGAGCAGCCTCTTCTATTAACTGCAGCAAATGAGGCTCGGCCGTCATCTCGGCATCGAGCATCCTGGTAGCATAATTATAACCGGGCAAGATAGAGACTGGAGCCTCGAAGCCCGCAAGCTTGCGACGTATCTCACGTTTGAAACCGACGGAAACCGCAATGCTGAGTTCCATGACCATCAAAGCCAATGCAACACCCGCGACGGCGATGACCGCTCCGGTTGCTGCACCGGCAGTCGCTCCCTGTCGCAGGCTCATACGCCTTGATATCCAGTAGGAAAACTTCATTTATAATAAGCTCATTTTGGCGGTTACGGAACGCGATTCCGGGTGCCGCAATCGGTTCACAAAGTTAAGGCTTCTTAGGCGGCTCACCAAATTTTTACAGTTACAGAACTTTTACAGAATACTTACAAATCGGTATTTTGAGGCCCGGGAGTAGAATAATTTGCAGAAATCGGGATAAATTGTGAACTTTGCAACTCTAAAGATGCTACTGTCGCAACTGAAAACCGGCCAGCGTGCCATCGTGGTGAAAATTCTGGGCCACGGTGCCTTCCGCAAGCGCGTAATCGAAATGGGTTTCGTGCGCGGTCGCGAAGTGAAGGTTGAGCTGTCGGCCCCCCTGAAAGACCCTATAAAATATGAGATTCTCGGCTACAGCATCTCTTTGAGAAGGTCCGAGGCCGAGATGATCGAGGTCGAGCCTCTTGATAGCGAACAGGCCCCGGGGAACGGAAACGCCAAGTCTCACGGAACGACAGATGCCGAGGAACCGGCGCAGACCCGCGCCTCAGAAGCCGGGCGCATAATTAATGTGGCGCTCGTCGGGAATCCCAACTGTGGTAAAACCTCGCTTTACAACCGCATGGCGGGGGCGACCGAGCATGTGGGGAATTACAGCGGGGTAACTGTCGACATCAAGAAAACCACCTTCAAATATGGCGATTACACGATAAGGCTGGTCGACCTTCCCGGCACCTATTCCCTGTCGGCCTATACCCCCGAAGAGTTGTATGTGCGACGGTATCTGCGTGACGAACTGCCCGATCTTGTGTTGAACGTAGTTGACGCTTCCAATCTTGAACGCAATCTTTACCTTTCCACCGAGCTTATCGATATGAACATCCCGATGGTGATTGCGCTCAACATGTATGACGAGCTGCGTGCCACCGGCGCGAAGCTCGACTACAAAATGCTTGGCGAGATGATCGGCGTCCCGATGGTCCCGGTGGTAGCGCGCAACGGTAAGGGTATCGACCGCCTCAAGGAAACAATAATCAAGGTCTACGAAGGAAGACACGACGCCGTGCGCCATGTCCACGTCAAACTTGATCCCGATACTGAAGAAGCCGTCAGGGTACTCGTGGACATCATCAAGAAGGACAACTCTATAGGCCATCGTTTCTCGCCCCGTTTCCTGGCCATTAAACTTCTCGAGGGCGACCGCGTCATCGACGGAATCCTTGAACCTACCGACTGCTACGGGCAGTTAATAAAGGAGCGTGATACTCTTCGTGCCGCTCTCGAGCGATTGAAGCAGGAAGATATCACCTCGGCAATCGCTGCTCACAAATATGGCTTTATAGCGGGTGCGCTTGCTGAAACTTACACGCCGGGAGAAGATGCCGGACACCACTCGTCGTCTCTCATCGACAAAATCGTCACCAACAAGCTCCTCGGCTTCCCTCTGTTTCTCGCCGTGATGTTTACAATGTTCTGGGCTACATTCTTCCTGGGTCAATACCCTATGGACTGGATTCAGAGCGGGGTCGACGCATTGAGCCATCTCACCGCAACTTATCTTCCCGACGGAATTCTGAAGGACCTTATCTCCGACGGCATCATAGGTGGCGTCGGAGGCGTGATTGTCTTCCTCCCCAATATCCTTATCCTATATTTTTTCATCTCTTTTATGGAGGATTCGGGATATATGGCCCGCGCGGCGTTCATAATGGACAGGATCATGCACCGCATAGGCCTTCACGGAAAGTCTTTTATACCTCTTGTCATGGGGTTTGGCTGCAATGTCCCGGCAATTCTCGCCACTCGCGCCATTGAAAGCCGGTCGAGCCGCCTGATTACGATTCTGATCAATCCTTTCATGTCCTGCTCGGCGCGACTGCCGATTTATGTCCTTTTTATAGGAACATTTTTCTATAGCTATGCAGCCTGGATTTTCATGGGCTTGTATCTCACCGGTATCCTGGCTGCAATAATCACGGCCAAGATACTGAGAAAGGTAGCGTTTCACAAGGATGAGACGCCCTTTGTGATGGAGCTTCCGCCCTACCGCATGCCTACCGTGCATGCAATGGCACGCCACACCTGGTCCAAGGGTGTGCAGTATCTCAAAAAAATGGGGGGCATCATCCTCTTCGCCTCAATAATCGTGTGGGCCCTGAATTATTTTCCTCATCATGAACGGGATAATTCCACGGCTGCAACCCGCAGCATTGACCTGTCTCATGACTCTTACCTCGAAATGGCCGGCAAGGCTATCAATCCTGCCATGGAGCCGCTGGGGTTCGGCTGGCGCGCCACTGTAGCCGCTCTTGCAGGCGTCCCTGCCAAGGAAATCATCGTCTCCACCCTCGGAGTGCTTTACACTAACAATGAAGCTGTCGATGACACTACACTCGGAAAGAAGCTCGAGACACCGGGCCCTAGTGGCAAACCCGACTTCACTCCGGCGGTCGCCTTGAGTTTTCTTGTGTTCGTTCTCCTGTATTGTCCTTGCCTGGCAACGGTAACCGCTATCGTGAAAGAAACCGGAACATGGAAGTGGGGGGCGTTCAGCGTCATTTATAATACTGCCGTTGCGTGGTTGGCAGCCTTTATCGTTTACCGCATAGCTTTGATTTTCTTATGAACGACCTCAAGCACATCGTCGAGACTATTGCAACAGTGTGCAGCGACAGCATTTTGGTTCCCCTTTTGCTGATTATCGCCTTGTATTTTACCTTCGCAACCCGTGGAGTACAGTTCACAATGATACGCGAGATGCTGAGATTGCTTGTGACCTCCGGAAAACGCGAAGGAGAAAAGCCCTCGGACGGTCACAAGGGAGTAAGTTCATTTCAGGCGTTCGCTATCTCGATAGCTTCGCGTGTCGGGACCGGCAACCTTGCAGGCGTGGCAAGCGCCATAGCTATCGGAGGTCCGGGTGCGGTTTTCTGGATGTGGATCATAGCCTTGCTGGGCGCTGCGAGCGCTTTTGTTGAATCGACGCTCGCGCAATTATACAAGGTCAAGGGTGACAAATCTTTCCGAGGAGGACCGGCCTATTACATCCTGCATGGTCTTCATTGCCGCCCTTGGGCGATAGTTTTTGCCGTGCTCATAACACTGACTTTCGGTTTTGCGTTCAATAGCGTCCAGGCCAATACGATTGCCGACGCCATGTATGAATCTTTCGGCATCCCGTCGTGGATTGTCGCCGTGTCTCTCACAGTCCTCACCCTTCTGATTATATGCGGAGGTATCACACGCATCTCCCAATTCAGCCAATGGGTGGTCCCGGTGATGGCGATAGCCTATATAATTCTGGCTCTTGTGGTAGTGATTATCAACATTGGTGAAGTGCCCCGCGTGCTTGCGCTCATCGTGGAAAACGCTTTCGGTTTTGACCAGGCTCTTGGAGGAACTCTCGGGGCAGCGATGGTCATGGGTATAAAACGGGGCTTGTTCAGCAACGAGGCCGGCGAGGGATCAACGCCCAACGCAGCTGCGACTGCCGATGTTTCACATCCTGTAAAACAAGGTCTGATACAGGCCCTCGGTGTTTACACCGACACCTTGATTATCTGCTCTTGCACGGCTTTCATTATTCTTTGCAGCGGCCTCTATCTCGAAGGCCACGACGGCATCGTCCTCACGCAGCGCGCAATCGATGCCGGGCTGGGAACCGACACCCATCTCGGCTCTCTCTTCGTTTCGATTGCCATCTTTTTCTTCGCTTTTACCAGCATCGTTGCCAATTATTACTACGGCGAGACCAACATACAGTTCATCACGCGTAAAAAGGGTGTTATAACTGTCTATCGAGTGCTCGTAGGTGCTATTGTCTTCACCGGCGCACTGGCTTCGCTTGATTTAGTCTGGGGCTTCGCCGATATAACCATGGCTCTCATGACGCTGTGCAACCTCGGCGCTATCGTGGCGCTTTCTCCCTATGTGAGGGTACTTCTCGAAGATTACCGCCGGCAGCGCCGTCTCGGCGACCCGGTTTATCGCCGCTCGACCCTTCCAAAGATAGCCGGGGATACACCCTGCTGGCCCGACTAATCTTTCTTGCGGTCACGCTGCCTGTCGGCCAGGCGTTGCCATGATACCGACTCCTTGATGCACTTCTCTATCTCATCCTCCGAGCGTCCTTCCTCAAGTGCGCGGCTACTGTACATGTCGGCAATAGCGGCTGCAGCTTCCCACATTCCGAAATCATAGGCGTCTTCATAATACTTCCGCGCGAGCCTGAAGGAAGGATTGCAACCGATCCCCCTTGAAAGCAGGGATGCGTGACGGAACGAATAATTATATGGATCCTTTACCACAGCTTCAAGCGACCAGCGATAGCAAAGTTCATTAGTCTCGTAATCCTGAAAGTCAAATGCCTCGGCGCGGTCCCAATAATAATCGCTCAACTTGGTTGTAGCTTCGATATTATCATCAGCGATTGCTTCGTAGTGTTCCAGAGCGATGTCAGGATCTCCTCCGCGGGCACTGTCCATGAAATAATCCCCGAGCCACATGTGGGCCGGCTCGGCCCATGAGCTCGTGGTTGCAGCGCAACGCTCCATAAATCTTTCCGCATCGTAATGATCATATTTTTGACGCGGGCCACCGAAAGCCTGATCGGGCGTCTCGATGTTCTCGCACATATATCCTAAAAGATAAAGGGCAACTCCTTCATCATGCTCTGCTGCGCGCTCAGCATACTCAAAGGCTTTGTCAAAGTTGACATTGACACCAACGCCGTCGTGGTAGGCCAGAGCCATCAGGCCGTCACGTTCCGGACCGTCGGGTGCATCGAACACAAGACGGAAGGCTTCAAGCCTTGCATCAGACGACTTTCCGTCGCCAAATATTTCCCAAAATTTCTCGGAAAGATTCATAGTGCTAAAAATTCAATCAAACATAACCCCGGGATTCATCGCATGAGGGGAATGCCACTCGATGCCGTAGGCCTCGCGCAAGAGGCGTTCCTTTTCACGCCAGTACCTGAAACAGAAACCCATGCGACGAGGCTCGTCGGCAAGCAGGCGATCGAGTTCATCCGATACATCATAATATATCTGTTCCCAACGCTCGGTAAATTCCACCGGATCGGCACGCAGGTGCCCTACCCTGGGATTGAGAATAATATCAAGTAATTCTTCCGGTAAAAATATGTCGGATAGCTCTGCCGAAGGCATGTAATGATCATAAGGATCGGAGCCGCCGGTCAGTACTGTCAGTGCCAGATATCTCTTGATTTTCCGCTTAAGAGGCCTCAGGGACTTACCCTCTCTCACTCGCAGTCTGATAAGCTCCTGCATCACACGGATATAATCGCGATGATAAACAGTGTCGGCAAGCACGTCGGCCATGCGGCTGTAAGCATCGCCCAGTGTCTCGGAATCAATCTCACGGGAGTTGACTGCGGCATTTAACATCTTCCGGGCCAACAACCCTATAGGTCTGTAACGTTCGAGATTGGAATAGGCTTCGGCAAGAAGCACGCAGGCGAAGATCATGTCGGGAGCATCAACCGCCCCGGCACCCTCCAGCAATTCTATTATTGTCTCATAGATCAAAGCACAGATTTCAGCATCGGTGTTTTCGTCAACATTATCGTCGGCCTCATCATGGTCTCCATCTTCCGCCAGAGCCTGCAGCCTTTCGATACGTTCCTCAAGCTTTATGTCGGCATCTGCCACGATATCAGCGACCTTTTCCCTTATTTCATCCAAATTCATTCTGCAAATAGTTTTTTGCAAAGATAGTAATAAAAGATTTTGTATCAAGTGTAAAATGATGAAATTGGTTGATTTTACAGTAAAATAGGCTTTGTGTTGTAACGTCCATTACCTAAATTTGCAATTCGAATTAATAACATCCTATGAACCGTATATTTCTAACGGCAGTTATAACCCTGACCGCTTTTTCTTCACTTATGGCACAGAAAAAAATTATACAGACAGCCGGCCACGACCAGCTGGGAGAGTTTGCGCCTGAATTTGCACGACTCAATGATGAAATTCTCTTCGGCGAGGTGTGGAGCCGCAACGACCTGCTTTCGCTGCGCGACCGCAGCCTTGTGACAATAACCTCGCTGATATCGCAAGGAATAACCGACTCTTCACTGATTTACCATCTTCAGGAAGCCCGGAAAAACGGAATCACCCGCACCGAGATTTCCGAGATTCTCACACACGTTGCATTTTATGCCGGCTGGCCGAAGGCTTGGGCAGCATTCCGCCTTGCAAAAGATGTGTGGGCCGACGATGTTACCGGCGACGGAGCCAAGGAAGCCTTCGCGCGCACGATGATTTTCCCCATTGGCGAGCCTAACACCGCCTATTCCCAATATTTCATCGGCAACAGTTATCTTGCCCCGGTATCTACAGAGCAAGTGCCCGTGTTCAACGTTACCTTTGAACCCGGATGCCGCAACAACTGGCATATTCATAAAGCGACCAAGGGCGGTGGCCAGATGCTTGTCGGCGTCGCCGGCCGCGGATGGTATCAGGAAGAAGGCAAAGATCCCGTGGAAATCCTTCCCGGGGCTGTGATTCACATTCCCGCCAATGTCAAGCACTGGCACGGAGCGGCTGCTGATTCTTGGATGGCACATCTTGCTTTTGAAGTCCCTGGAGAGGGCTGTGAGAACGTGTGGCTCGAGCCTGTGGATGATAATCAGTACCCCAAAGCTGGCGAATAGGCCTCAAAATATACCCGACGCAAAAAAATAAGAAATATCATGCTGAAAAATTTGTCGTTATTCCGACGAAATTATTAATTTTGTGCCGTAAAATCACATTTTAAAGAAACATACAACCATGACTAAAGCAGAGCTTGTTACAGAAATAGCAAAAACTACCGGCATTGAGAGAGCAGCAGTTCTTGAAGTTGTAGAACAGTTCATGACCGTGGTAAAAGATCACCTTGCTCACGGCGAGAACGTCTATCTGCGTGGCTTCGGCTCATTTATCGTCAAGACCCGCGCTGAAAAGGCTGCCCGCAATATCTCCAAGAACACCACTATCATCATTCCCGAGCATAAAATTCCGGCATTCAAGCCCGCTCGCACATTCAAGGATGATGTAGCTAAATAAGAAATTCTGTTTACAGCACAATTGAGCCCTGAACGATACAGCGTTCGGGGCTCTGTTTTTTTCCTTATCTCGCTCTGCTAACTTTCCACCGGGCCATAATCCCGAAGTTCAATTTATCATTTATTATAGATAATTTTGTGAAGAGACGCGCGCCTCGCGATGCTTCCTGTCATTTCTCTTTCAAAGTTATATAAATCACTAATTGAACAATAATTACATTATGGCTTCTATCAAGATAAAATTCAAACCGTCTACATTAAAAGACCACGAAGGTTCAGTCTACTATCAGGTTATCAAGGACCGGAAAGTCAAGCAGTTTTTTACCGGTTATCATATCTTCAGCCGCGAGTGGGATGAGAAAAGATGTGCTGTCAAGTTGATCGCCGACAGTCAACGAGCCAACCTCTTGCAATCGGTGCGGGATAATATAAGATGGGATCTTGAGCAGATAACCGCGATAATCAGGAAATTTGAGGGTATGGGGACTCCTTTTTCATGCGAAGACATCGTCGAAGATTTCATTCAGCAACGACGGGAGTGTTCTCTATTCAACTTCATGGAACGCGTGATAGCCAATCTGCGAGCTAACGGCAAGTTCAGGACTTCCGAGACCTATCGGGCTGCCCTGAGCAGTTTCAGGAAGTTCCGCAACGATGTTGATGTCTTCATGCATGAGATGTCATCAGGGATGATGGGCGAATATGAGGGCTGGCTCTGCTCGGGCGGGATATCGGCCAACACGGTGTCGTTCTACATGAGAATCCTGCGCGCGACTTACAACCGGGCCGTGGAAGACGGCAAAATCGAGGACCGCCGTCCTTTCAGGCATGTTTATACCGGAGTTGACAAGACCGTGAAACGTGCACTGCCGATTTCGACTATCCGCAAAATAAAGAATCTGGCGCTCGAGAAGACTCCTGCTCTGGATTATGCCCGCGACATATTTCTACTTAGCTTCTGTTTAAGGGGGATGAGCTTCATCGATATGGCTTTTCTGAAAAAATCTAATCTCACCAACGGCTATGTTACCTACCGTCGCCGCAAAACAGGGCAGCTTTTAATTATTAAATGGACCAAGGAGATGCAGACAATTCTTGACAAGTATTCTGAGAATGATAGCGTGTATCTACTTCCTATCCTCCGTAAAGTCAGGATTGAGGAAAGAGATCCTTCTGCAAGAAGGATGTACAGAAATGCAGGCAGCAACATCGGCCGGAGTCTGAAGAAAATCGGCAATATGCTAAGGCTCGATATTCCGCTGACTCTCTATGTGGCGCGCCACAGCTGGGCATCCGCAGCTCGAGCCAAAGGCGTTCCGGTAAATATTATCAGCGAAGGTATGGGCCACAATTCCGAGAAAACTACACTTATTTACCTTGCATCGCTAGATGCATCGGCAGTTGACAGGGCCAATTCCATGATACTCTCCGACCTCTGAACAACGTCAATTTCCGTCATTAATCCCCGACCCTCTCCACTATA
>CAYVTB010000002.1:0-33040 GCA_964454365.1 uncultured Bacteroides sp.
CAGCAATGGTTGCTTCGAACCGCGCAAAGTATGTTATTCTCGGTCACTCTGAACGTCGTCAGTACTACGGCGAGACCTCAGCCACCCTGCGCGAGAAACTCGCTCTCGCTCTCGCCAACGGCCTCACCCCTATCTTCTGCATCGGTGAAGTACTCGAGGAACGCGAAAACGGCACTTACAATGATGTTGTAAAGAAGCAGATCGAAGAAGCTCTCTTTGACCTCTCGGCCGAAGAATTCTCCAAGATCATCCTTGCTTACGAACCCGTTTGGGCTATCGGTACCGGCAAGACTGCTACTGCTGACCAGGCTCAGGACATGCACGCCCACATCCGCGCAACCATCGCTGCCAAGTATGGCAAGGAAGTTGCCGACAACACCTCGATTCTCTACGGCGGTTCTTGCAAGCCTTCCAATGCTGCAGAGCTCTTTGCCAAGCCCGACGTAGACGGCGGTCTCATTGGCGGCGCTTCACTCAAATGTGCCGACTTCATGGGCATTGTCAACGCCTTCTGATCTGACGGCTGTCACAACTAAATATTGCGACTGCAACTATTCCAACTTTTTTGTGTATATTTGCAGTCGCAATTTATTATTTTCAGTATGAAGTTCAGACACTTGATTATTACTGCGATTATATCGGCCGCCATTACCCCTGCTTTTGCATCGGTTACTGCCGATTCCTGCATCATTAACCGCGTGGAGCAGTCCGGAGTAATCTCCATAATCTGCCCTGCGGCCCTTGCTGCGCGTCTTCAGCCGGTTGCTCCGGCATCAGCCGAAGAGGCATCGGAGACAGAAGCAGCTACAACGGTCCAGGCAAATACTCATGTAGGTTATCGCGTTCAGGTGTTTGACGATAACAACGTAAACACTGCAAAAGAGGAAGCCCAGTCGCGCCGGCAGATGATTCAGAGTCGTTTCCCCGAACTCCGGACTTATGTCCAGTTCAACTCGCCCTATTGGCGTGTCAAGGTCGGTGATTTTAAAACCCGGTCAGAGGCAGAAACGACTATGCTCGCCATCCGGCAGGCTTTCCCTTCCATTGCATCTCAGCTGCGGGTTGTTCGTGACCGTATCAATCCGTAAAACCATAATATGATGGGAAGTGAAATCCGGAATATCGGCGATGAACGCCGTATTGAACTCATAGCCTCGCACATCGAAGAGATTATCAAGCTCATCGGCGAGGATGTGTCCCGTGAGGGACTTATCAAGACTCCTGTACGCGCTGCTAAGGCCCTTGATTTTATCACCCAAGGCTACCGTAATAATTCCGAGCAGATTCTTCAGTCGGCCATGTTTACCCACGAAGGCTCGCAGGTGGTGATTGTTAAGGATATAGAGTTTTATTCAATGTGCGAGCATCATATCCTGCCATTCTTTGGCAAGGTTTCCATCGCCTATCTTCCCGGCAAGCACATCGTCGGTCTCAGCAAACTTGCACGCCTTGTCAACAACTGCGCCCGTAAACTGCAGGTCCAGGAACGTCTTACGCGCGAAATCTGTACTATTGTCGGTAAAGTTCTTGATTGCGAAGGTGTCATGGTAGTGTGTGAGGCCCAGCATCTGTGCATGAAGATGAGAGGTGTCGAAAAGCAGGACTCGTCGACCGCTACAATGGAGTATACGGGTCGCTTTGTAGAAGATAATCAGCTCCGTCGCGACGTTCTCGATCGCATGAAATAAATCTTATATAATTTTTAAGGTAAAAAAGTTTCCGTTTTTGTTGCTGAGGGTTGAAAAATTATTCGTACCTTTGCACCAAGAATTTTCCAATGGAAAGCAATACTTTTTCTACCAATACGCGTCACGCATTCAGAGGGTCGGTAATAACCGGCACTGACCGCATGGCGCGACTTTCATTTTAACAGATATGGTAACGCGCAGCATCACGGTTTCACGACACAAGGCAGCCCTGCAGGCCTTAGCAAGTGAAGCCGCGCATCGCCATTATATTTATTTGTAATACCGTACTTATTTATATTATACGATGTCTACATCTTTGAGATTCAAAATGGTGGAAGAGGCTTTTGATCGTAAAGCCGTCCATGTAGAGACTCCGGCAGGACGTCCCGAGAGTTACTATGCAGAGAAGGTCTTCAATCGTCGCAAGATGTTTGAATACCTGCCCAAAGAAACTTATGACGCGCTTATAACAGCCATCGAAGAAAAGCGCCCGATTGACCGCGAACTCGCTGACAGCGTTGCCCGCGGCATGAAACAATGGGCTGTCGACAATGGGGCACGTCATTATACCCATTGGTTCCATCCTCTCACCGACGGTACCGCCGAGAAACACGACGCATTTATAGAACACGACGGAAAGGGCGGCGTTGTTGAAAGTTTCACCGGAAAACTTCTCGTGCAACAGGAACCGGACGCATCGTCCTTCCCCAACGGAGGTATCCGTAACACTTTCGAGGCCCGTGGCTACTCCGCATGGGATATCTCCTCGCCGGCCTTCATTATGGATGGCACCCTGTGTATACCAACGATTTTTATCTCATATACCGGCGAGAGTCTTGACTATAAGACACCTCTGTTGAGAGCCTTGAACAGCGTGGATGTAGCCGCAACAAAGGTTGCACGCCTTTTTGATCCGGAGGTGAAGCATGTTAAGTCCTACCTTGGCTGGGAACAGGAATACTTTCTTGTTGACGAAGCTCTTTTCTCAGCTCGTCCTGACCTTGTTCTTACCGGCCGTACACTCATGGGGCATGAAAGTGCCAAGAACCAGCAGCTTGAAGATCACTACTTCGGTGCTATACCGTCGCGCGTCGAGGCATTTATGCTTGACCTTGAAACGGAGGCTCATCGCCTCGGTATACCCGTCAAGACCCGCCACAACGAGGTTGCCCCCAACCAGTTTGAGCTCGCACCTATTTTTGAAGAGACCAACCTTGCCAATGATCACAACCAGTTGATAATGACTCTCATAGCTGAGGTTGCACGTCGTCACAACTTCCGTGTGCTGCTGCATGAAAAGCCCTTTGCAGGAGTGAACGGCTCGGGCAAGCACAACAACTGGAGTCTCGGAACCGATCGTGGCACAATGCTTTTCGCTCCCGGAAAGACACCCAAGGACAATCTGCAGTTCCTCACATTTATTATTAATGTGATGGCTGCTGTCCACAAGCACAACGCTCTGCTCAAGGCGAGCATCATGTCGGCTACCAATTGCCACCGTCTCGGTGCCAACGAAGCACCTCCTGCCATCATCTCAATTTTTACCGGCAAAGCAATTTCCGACGTCCTTGACCGTCTCGAGAACGCTACCCCCGAGCAACTTGCAGGTCTCTCGTCCAAGGAAGGAGTTTCACTGGGTCTTTCACAGATCCCGGAGTTGCTGATTGATAATACCGACCGCAACCGCACCTCACCTTTCGCTTTCACCGGCAATCGTTTTGAGTTCCGTGCTGTTGGTTCGTCGGCCAACTGCGGGTGTTCGATGATCGTCATCAACGCTGCTGTTGCAGATCAGCTTGAAGAATTCTACGCTTCCGTGCAAAAAGGACTCGAAAGCGGTCGTCCCCTTGAGGATGTCATCCTTGAAGAACTGCGCCACATTGCCCGTGCTTGCAGTGCTATACATTTTGACGGTAACGGATATTCCGACGAATGGAAAGAGGAAGCAGCCCGTCGCGGTCTCGATTGCGAGACATCGGCGCCGCGTATTTTCGACGCCTATCTCGCTCCCTCGTCTGTTGAAATGTTCAACCGCACGGGAGTCTTCTCTCAGGTCGAACTTGAGGCCCGTAACGAGGTAAAGTGGGAAATGTATGCCAAGAAAGTACAGATCGAGGCCCGAGTTCTCGGTGACCTTGCTATAAATCATATTATCCCCGTCGCTACCCGCTATCAGTCAATGCTTGTCGACAACGTCGTTAAGGTGAAATCCCTGTTCCCCGGTGTCAAGAGTGCACGTATCGTTGCTCATGATCTTGATACTATTGAGAAAATCAGTGAGCACATGGATGTGATCAAGACCGAGGTTGACCGCATGGTTGAAGCACGCAAGCAAGCCAACCGTCTCAACGATGCACGCGACAAAGCAATTGCCTATCACGACAATGTTGTTCCTCCCATGGAGATTATCCGTCGCCATATCGACAAGCTCGAGCTCATGGTAGACAACGAAATGTGGCCCCTGCCCAAGTATCGCGAACTTCTTTTCATACGTTGATGGAGCAGCTTAAACACGAGTGTGGCGTCGCACTGATTGCGCTGCGCAAGCCCATAGAGTATTACCGTAAGAAATACGGCACCTATGGCTACGCGCTTGACAAGCTCTATCTTATGATGGAGAAGCAGCACAATCGCGGCCAGGAAGCTGCGGGTATTGGTGTCGTAAAGACAGCAGCGCCTGCTGGCCACGAGCTTATCTTTCGCGAGCGTGCTCTGGGTAAAGACGCCATTCAGAACATTTTCGACAAGGTCGCCACTGAAATTCCGAAGAACTATAACAGTCTCCCTGCCGAGGAAGTCGATGCCTACGTTCCGTTCATCGGCCGACTCTATATGGGGCACTTGCGCTATTCCACAACCGGCCGCAGTGGTATCAACTACGCTCATCCGGTGCTGAGGCGCAACAACTGGCGTTCACGTTCAATCCTCTTGTGTGGCAACTTCAACATGACCAATGTATCGCAGATGTTTGAGAAGGTTGTTTCGTCAGGACAGCATCCCCGCATCTACAGCGATACCAACATGTTGCTCGAACAGCTCGGCTATGCACTTGACAAGGAGAATCACCGTCTCTATCGCGAATATCGCGATAAGCTCGAGGATCCTATGCTGGCCTATAAGATTGAAGACAGCCTCGATATTGCGGGAGTGTTGCGTTCCGTGGCGCCTGAGTGGGACGGTGGTTTTGTAATGTGCGGTGCAACCGGTTCAGGCGATATGTTTGCTCTGCGTGATGCTTGTGGCATCAGACCTGCTTTCTACTATTTCGATGATGAAGTCGTTGTACTGGCATCGGAACGACCCGTCATACAGACATGTTTTGACGTCCCCGCAGCTGATGTAAAAGAATTGCAGCCCGGCGATGCTTTGATAGTCGACAATCATCTGAATGTAAAGATTGAAAATATCCTTCCCCGCGGAAAGAATCAGAAATGCTCTTTCGAGCGTATCTATTTCTCCCGCGGCAGCGATATAGACATATATAGGGAAAGAAAGGAACTGGGCGCAAACCTTGCCGATACCATTTTGAAAATGGTGGATTACGATGTGGAACACACGGTATTCTCGTATATACCCAACACGGCCGAAGCTGCTTTCTATGGTCTCATTGGAAAACTTGACCGCATGCTTAAGCGTTGCAAGCTCGAAGATATAAGAAAACTTGCCGCTGAAGGTACCCTCACCGAGCAGGAGCTGGAAAGAATCCTTTCCCGTAGAATCAGATTTGAAAAAGTCGCTGTCAAGGACGTCAAGATGCGCACCTTCATTACCGAGGGCGAAGCGCGGCGCGACATGGTTTCGCATGTGTATGACGTTACTTACGGAACGGTAGATCCCGGCGTAGACACTCTTGTGGTCATTGACGACAGCATCGTGCGCGGAACAACTTTGCGCGAATCAATCCTGAGACAGCTCGACCGCTTGAATCCCCGCAGGATAATTGTAGTCAGTTCTTCTCCGCAGGTGCGTTATCCCGACTATTACGGTATCGACATGTCGAGCCTGACGCAATTCATTGCATTCCATGCCGCAATTGAACTCCTGCGCGAGCGTGGCATGCAGCAGATTATCCACAATACCTATCAGGCGTGTCTCGCACAGCGTGAGCTCCCCGAAAGTGAGCGCACAAATTGTGTAAAGGCTATTTATGCACCTTTCACCGACGAAGAAATATCAGATTGTATCGCCCGAATGCTGGTGAGGGAAAGCTCCAAACCACTGCGCGCCCGCGTCGACATCCTGTATCAGAGCCTCGAAGGGATGCACCGTGCCATCCCCGATCACCCCGGTGACTGGTATTTTTCCGGCAACTACCCTACCCCCGGCGGCAACCGGCTCGTCAACGAAGCCTACATCGACTATTACGAAAATACATATCTGAAATATAATTCTCATCATGACTAAAAAAATATTATCGACTTTGGCAATTTCACTCTTACTGCCGGTTGCATCGCATGCCGATGCTCCGCGTGGTGTCGACCGTGCCAATCTTAATGAATCGGTCTCTCCCGGTACAGACTTCTATGAATATGCCTGCGGCGGTTGGATGCAGGCCAATCCCCTGAGCGCTGAATATTCGCGTTATGGCACTTTTGATCAACTCGGCGAACTTAATCGCCGCCAGGTGCGTGACCTCGTTTTGGGCCTTGACGCTGCTTCAGAAGCTCCCGGCAGCAATGCACGCAAGATAGCCGACCTCTATGCGATGGGCATGGACAGTGTTCGTCTCAATCGTGAAGGCTCCGCTCCGTTGCGTGCCGATCTTCTTGCTATCGGCAATGCCGACCGCGGCACGCTCGTTGACCTGATGGCTACTCTTCCCGGTGTGGATGCATTTTTCGGCACATTTGTTGAAGCCGATATGCTTGATGCCAACCGCAACGTGATGTATTGGTCTCAGGGTGGTCTCGGACTCGGTGACCGCGATTATTATATCTCGACTGATGATAACTCGGTCAAGGTTCTGATGGCCTATCGAAATTATCTGCACAAGCTTGCCACGCTGATAGGCATGGATGATGCGGCTGCCTATGATTTTGTAGCCAATGTTGTAGACATTGAAACACGTCTTGCCAAGGCTGCCAAGTCGCGTGAAGAACTTCGCGATCCCGCCGGTACTTACAATCCGATGTCTATGGCCGAGATTAATGCCAAGTATCCCGAAGTGAATCTCGGACGTTATTTTGCCAAGCAGGGTATCAACGCGATAGATACTCTGATTGTAGACTCGCCCAATTCTCTCGAAGTCGTTAACGATATTTTTGCGACCGCCTCAGACAAGGCGCTCCGCGACTATGTGACTGCAGGTTACCTGCGCAGTGCCGCCGGTTATCTCAGCGACGACTTTGTAGACGCTCAGTTTGAAATGTCGCGTGCGATGTCGGGTGTTCAACAGCAGCAACCCCGTTGGAAACGCGCTCTGGCAGTCCCCAACGGCATGATGGGCGAAGCCCTCGGCGAGCTCTATGTTGCTGAGTACTTCCCGCCGGTTGCCAAGGAAAAGATGACAGCACTGGTTAAGAATCTCCAGACAGCTCTCGGACAGCACATCTCTGCCCTTACATGGATGAGCGATTCAACCAAGGCCCGCGCACTTGAAAAACTCGCTACTTTTACCGTTAAAATAGGTTACCCCGACAAGTGGCGTGATTATTCTGCACTCGTTATCGATCCTTCCAAGAGCTACTGGGAAAATGTGCAGGCAGCTGTCAAGTTCAACAGCGACCTTAATCTTGCCGACTATGGAAAGCCGGTGGACAAAGACCGCTGGTACATGTCTCCTCAGACTGTCAACGCCTATTATAATCCTTCGACTAACGAAATCTGTTTCCCGGCAGGTATCCTCCAGGCTCCCTATTTCAATCCTGAAGCCGACGATGCCGAGAATTATGGTGCAATCGGCGTTGTCATCGGTCATGAAATGACTCACGGATTTGACGATCAGGGCCGTCAGTTTGATAAGGATGGTAATTTCTCCAACTGGTGGAATGATTCCGATGCTGCCGCTTTCACAACACTTGCCGATGGTCTTGCTGCCCAGTTTGATCAGATTGAGGTTGCTCCCGGCGTGCATGCCAACGGTCGCTTTACTCTGGGTGAGAATATCGCCGATCAAGGCGGTCTGCGTGTAGCCTACACCGCTTATCACAATGCGCTCGGCCAGGGCAACGAAGGTGAAGTAATCGATGGATTTACACCCGACCAGCGTTTCTATCTGGCTTATGCCAACGTGTGGGCCGGAAATATCCGCGAGGCCGAGATTCTCAAGCGCACCAAGACCGATCCCCATTCGCTTGGCCGCTGGCGCGTAAACGCTTCCCTGCGCAACATCCAACCTTTCTTTGACGCTTTCGACATTAAGGAGGGCGATCCCATGTGGCGTCCTGTCGAGGAGCGCGTGGTAATCTGGTAACTCTCCATCCTCCGACTAAAACAGCGCCGACCGTTTAATACCGGTCGGCGCTGTTGTTTATAAATCTACCGTTATTCTCGGCGGCCCGAAGCTTCCTTTCCGTATCAAGTTGTTAATTGAAGCCGTGTCTGATAATGCTTCTTGAACAGTCACGTCAAGGCGATAAGTGTCCGTTACCTTTGCCTGCGGGATAATGTGCTCTAAAAGTATTTGAATAGCCGGGGCCTCCCTGAGCTCTGAGTATTCGCTGTAGGTGTAAGTCAGGAAAAGCGTGTTTTGTCCAATACCTCCCCGTCGGTCGAGTAACCAGCCGTCGGCGAGTTCTATGGGTGTCGAGAAAGTGCCGACATCTCCGGGCCCGGGAAAGCTCAGGATCCTTAAGCCGTCCGCGCTAACTGTTATAGGTACATTATCGTTGACATTAATATTTGTCCGGTAAATGACAGCGCGAGGGATGGTGCCTGTCCGGGGAAGAGTTTCTACGCGAAGTTTTTCAGTTCTGCAAGAAGCTGATAACAACAGCAGCGAAGACAACAACAGCAAGGGTTTGATTCTCATTTAATTACTCTTTTATATTGAATCCGCGTGCCGTCGCTCAAGTACTCTACTACAATATATAGTCCGGGCTGGAGACTCGAGGCTTCGGCTTTTGTTCCCTCAAGCGTGTAGAATTCGCGGGCAACCGTTTCAACGCCACATTCGATGAATTCGACTCCGAGCTCCTGAGTAACGGTAAAGTAAACATATCTTGTCTCGAGGTATTCACCGTCAGCAAACAGTGCTGTAAGATAGCGCGTGCCCTTCACAAGCCGGTCAGAACTTCCATGAACCTTGATAAGTTGCGATTCGGGATGTGGCAGATAAAGTGTAGGAGTAAGGAATCCTGTTATGGCTTCTCCTCCGTATTCAGGGAATATATAGACACCAATTTCGCCTATATAATAACCCCCTACACATTTAGCTGTAAAACTGAAATTTAAATCACCTGCATCGGCATGATTGCTGTCTCCATCAAACTTGAAATCGGAAATAGCCAGCGAGCCCTGCTTGTCGGGTGCCTGCATTACGTTAATCAAAATTGGCTCGCTTATAATTCCACCCTCCTGGTCGGCAAAGACAAGCATGTATTCTCCTGCTACTAATTTATCATCGTAGACAGCAGAGAAGGTCGATTTGTAAGTGATTTCTTCTTCCATGCCGCCCAGCAGATCAACAGTGAAAATACCTCCGCTTGCTAAATGAGCATCTCCGTTCTTGCTGAGAAGAGCGGCAAAAATTAGACCGTAATATTCTCGTTCTGAATTATTTTTGAGATGTCCTGTAACAGTGAATTCCTTGTCTGTAAAAAATGGCGTCAGCTCAGTAATATCAGTGAGCTCCAGCTCAATGTCATTATTGACCGAGAGTCTTGCACGGCCGTCTTTAACAACCATGGAAATATAACTGGAATATGAAATATCGACGGGCATGTTGAGGACATCACCTTTGCTGTTTTTCCAGGCGGGATATATTCGATAGCTACCCTCGGCAATATCATCGGGAATCGTGATCGGATATGAATTATATCCATAACCCGGTTCAAGCTCAAATTCAAAGCTGCTATAAAACCGCTCACTATTATCGGCATCGTTTATGAGCCTATATCCTATCTCTCCATGAGCTGTCTGTGTCCCTGAGTAAAAGAATCCACCATCAAGAATCGTTTCACTTCCCGGAAGCAGACTTTTTGAAGATAACTCAAGTTTGGAATTTACGTTGATTGCCTCATAATACTCTGAACCATCCACCGGAGCACGGAAATCAGCCATAATTGACTGGCCGTAGTCATACCCCGCTGTCGAACCGCCGATTCCCTGCGAATCCGGGTCAAGAGCAGTCAGTCTGAAATAGCCGTCGCTCATTCCTCCCCAACCCCAGTTGATATGGAAAAAGCCATCTGAGCTGTATCCGTCGCAGACAAATGAATGACCGACTTCTGAGTTATAGCCATTATATTGAACCGGACCGTTCTCCGCGAGTTGATTATAAATCAGATGGTTCCACTCGCTCAGACCATAATATCTCCGTTCCAAACTATGTAAAGCCTTGTCAAAACCAAAATTCTCAATAAGGACCGGTATTGCAGTTTCGCTGTTGGCACCGCTGCCCCACACCCCATAGTCCATCTGAGTAGCAACTCCGCAGGCATACATCAAGTTGGCGACAGCCATTTCCTGTTCTTCGGTGGCACTCTCATCGTACATGTCGAGCATGTTGTCCCAATCAAATGGCGTCGTGTCAAAGTCAAAACTCAGTGTTTCCGTATTCCACTTATATGAAATGGTTCCGCATCCTTGAGTCTTCGGTATCCGGTGATAGTTGATTACCTGTGCCATTGCGGTCGCCGTGCAACCGGTGACGCATCGGGAGAATCCTACGCGCGGACACTTCAGATTGTAGGGATCGTCCTGGTTCCACTTGGTAGTCAATAGAGGATTAATAGCCTCATACTCTTTCTCGTTTTTTATCTCCGGGATACTTTGCAATACAACGTTTTGACGTAACCATGCAATTTCCCTGCTGTATTCATCAATCCACCACCGGAGCGTGGGATTGATTGCACTGTCCTCGGTATAACCCAGGAGTGCCTCCGCACGATCGTCAGCTGAAAGGAGCAACAGACCGTTTTCAGGTCCTTGGAATATATAAACGGTGGGCTGTTGCCTTACTCTTTCAGTCTGAATCAGTCGCGCACCGCGGAATCGTTCTTTTGAGATAGATGCAGCGGGATTATCAGACACTCGCTCGATGGCAGCTTCAGGCGAGATCACCTCCGCGGCAACGGTGAGTTGAGTCAATATTAAAATTGAAGTAAATAATTGTCTTATCATTTAGCAAGGAATGAGCAATGTGGTGATTCTAATGCGCGCCGGGCGTCAGCTCAATATTTTAGAGATGACGCCCGGCAAAATTTTAATTGACTTCTACTTATTGCGGAGGAAGAATGGCATCGTTGGGGCAAACAGCTGCGCAAGAGCCACATTCGATGCAAGTATCGGGATCGATGTGGTAGATTTCGCCTTCGCTGATAGCGTCAACGGGACATTCGGGAAGACATGTACCGCAAGCAACGCAAGAGTCGGTGATTAAGTAGGCCATGGTTGTTTTCGTTTTATGAAATTAGTACTTGGGTTTACGATGCAAATTTAGTGATTTTTTTCAATTCAAACACGTCTGAACGCATTTTTTTACAAAATCACTCGTGTTCAATTAAAAAACGTTCGGCGTCGAGAGCCGCGCGGCAACCGCTGCCGGCTGCAACTACTGCCTGGCGATATATGGGATCTGCTACGTCGCCTGCGGCGAATACACCTTCAACGCTTGTGGCCGTTGTGGGCGCTTTCACCTTAATGAAACCGGCTTCATCAAGTTCAAGCTGTCCGGCGAAGAGTTCGGTAGCAGGCTTGTGGCCGATAGCGAGGAAGAAACCGTCGATAGCGATTTCGTAGGTATCCGCTGTAGGAGTACCCTTCCCGGTAACGACGCGGGCTCCGGTCAGAGTATCCTGACCGAGAAGAGCCTCGGTCTGGGTATTGAACAGAATCTGGATGTTGGGATTCTCGAGTACTCGCTGCTGCATGACGCGCGAAGCTCTCAGAACATCGCGGCGCACGATAAGATATACCTTCTTTGCAAGCGAGGCAAGATACAGTGCTTCCTCGCATGCTGTATCACCGCCGCCAACAACGGCGACTACACGGTTGCGGTAGAAGAAACCGTCGCATGTCGCGCAAGCCGAGACACCGAGACCGCGGAATTTTTCCTCATCGGGAAGGCCGAGGTAACGGGCCGTCGCACCGGTAGAAATGATAATGGTGGCTGCCTCAACAGTATCGCCGTTGTCAAGGACTGCCTTGAACGGACGTTCCTTCAGATCAACTGAGGTTACGAGTCCCGAACGCAGGTCGGCGTCAAATCGCAGTGCCTGATTGCGGAGATCCTCCATGAGTCGGGGGCCCGTGATACCATCGGGATAGCCCGGGAAGTTCTCTACCTCGGTAGTTGTCAACAGCTGTCCGCCGGGGGCGGGACCTTCAATTAAGAGCGGCTTCATGCCGGCACGGGAGGCATAGATCGCTGCAGTATATCCGGCAGGGCCTGAGCCTATAATGAGACATTGGGTTGTAATGTTTGCCATAAAATATATGTTTTATTAGTTATGAGTTTTCAATTCTTATTATCGCAAGTCGATTATCTCCTTAGCGGGATACTTCGATTTGTCGTATACAAAGTCGCTTGCTTTCATCGACTGTCCGTTGACTGCGCTCGTAACAGTGGCCATCAGTGTACGTCCGTCGGCAAGGGTTATGATAAGTTTGACGGGAAGATTGGTCTTGCCGTCAAATGTCACGACTGCTTTTCTGATATTGGACGCGATGCCTTTGCGAGGGACCAGTTCTATGACAGGAGACTTGTCTTCAAGGCGCCGGGCTGTATAATGCTCTTTCCAGTTGTTAACGATAGAAAAGGGATTGATCTCCAGCAATTCTTCCCGCGTAGGCTCGTTTATATTCAGCTCTTTGTACTCGGTAAGATAAGTCCATTGTGTTTTCCCGTCATACCACAGCATCATTCCTGCGCCGTCAAGAGTGAATTTATTCCCGGCGATAATCATCTTCATCTTGATCTGCTGCTCACCGGAACCAAGAAGAAAGTCCACTTTAAGCGAAGGTGCCTTTCTGATGGCCTCGGCGCATCTTTCCAACTGCGTAGATGCCGTCGGTGTAGCAGCCAAGGCCGGTAAAATCATGGAAAAAAGGCCGAGCAGCAAGACAGAAATGCGTTTTATCAGAGTGGTATTCATGGAAAAGATAAACAACTGTCTAAGGGTGATAGTTTAGAGACTCGATAGCAAGGATTCGAGGGCAACGCTGTCGACGAGCACAGCGCGGGGTCGCTGACCGTCGGCAGGGCCGACAATACCGGCTGCCTCAAGTTGATCCATAATCTTGCCTGCCTTGTTATAACCGATTGCAAAACGGCGCTGGAGTGAAGAAGTGGATGCCGACGAATTCTGAACTACAAAGCGGGCACAGTCATCAAAAAGCTCATCGCGTTTCGATAGATCAATTGCTCCGGGAACAAGAGCATTTTCATTCTCCGGCTCGGGAAGCATGTACGCCTCGGGATATGCCGTCTGGCGGCTGATAAAGTCTGCAAGTGCTTCAACCTCCGGAGTGTCGATGAAGGCACACTGCACACGCTCGAGCACAGCGTTGTGGCTGAAAAGCATATCACCGCGGCCTATGAGTCGGTTGGCACCCGGGCAGTCGAGAATAGTTCGCGAGTCGATCATCGAGGAAACGCGGAATGCGATTCGTGCCGGGAAGTTGGCCTTGATAATACCCGTAATAACATCGGTCGACGGTCGCTGAGTAGCAATAATCATGTGCATGCCCACAGCGCGTGCTTTCTGGGCTATGCGTGCGATCTGCGTGGAAATCTCCTTGCCTGCCATCATTATAAGGTCGGCAAACTCGTCGACTATAATTACAATGTAGGGCATGAACTTATGGCCCTTCTCGGGATTAAGAACGCGGCGCGCGAATTTCTCGTTATATTCCGAGAGATTTCTCACTCCTGCTTTCTTAAGAAGATCATAACGATTGTCCATTTCCTTACACAGCGCGGTCAAGGTGCTCAGAGCCTTCGACGGCTCGGTGATGACGGGCTCTTCCTCCTCGGGAAGCTTGGCGAGATAGTGGCGCTCGATGCGGGCATAGAGGCTGAATTCAACCATCTTGGGGTCGATCAGCACAAACTTAAGCTCGCCGGGATGTTTTTTGTAAAGAAGGGATGCTATGATACAGTTGAGACCTACCGACTTACCCTGGCCTGTTGCGCCTGCCACGAGCAGGTGGGGCATCTTGGCCAGGTCCGCAATAAATATCTCATTATTAATTGTCTTGCCGAGAGCCATCGGAAGCTCCATGTGATTCTCGCGGAAAGTGCGCGATGCGATAACCGAGTGCATCGACACGGCCTGGGGATGACGGTTGGGCACTTCGATACCGACTGTGCCTTTGCCGCGGATAGGAGCGATTATACGGATACCGAGTGCCTCGAGGCTACGGGCGATATCATCTTCGAGACGACGTATCTGCGCGATTCTGACACCCTCGGCCGGCACGATTTCATATAGCGTTACTGTAGGACCGATCGTGGCTTCGATTCTTGCGATCGCAATGCCATAGTCCTGAAGTGTCTTGACGATCAAGTTTTTGTTCTCTTCCTGTTCCTGCGGGTCTGCGTTTGTATTGACAGGACGGTCGATCAGCAGATCCAGCCCGGGGAATTTGTAATGACTCAATTCGTCGCGGATGCTGTAAGGAGTCTGCTCAACGGTAGTAACGGTTTTAGTTGTATCGGTGACCTCTCCCGGTGCAGTATTAATTGTAAACTCCGGGCCGGAAGCAGGTGCAGCGTTAGACTCAGTTTCAACACTTGTAACGGCAGGGGCGGCCGGTGTTTCTACTGTCATCGGCATGGGGCTCACCTGGACGGGATTTACAATAGTTGCCGCGGGCTCGTCATCGTCAATAGTAAAGCCGATGTGAGCCGGTTGATTTTCAGTCTCGGGCTTAGGAGCAGGCGCAACAGTATGATCCGGAACATCTGCAATTCCGTTGTCGGGATGGCGGGCTTCAGCTGCCGCCTCACCCATTGCAGCACGGGCACGGGCCACATGGCCGCTGACATTCAGATAGAACGAACGCAACTGGCTCAGATACATCACAACCAACAGGCCAATAAGTACCACGGTCAACGCAAAGGCTCCCAAAGCCCCGGCATATTGCATCACCAACGTATTAATATAGCGTCCATGATTGCCGCCCCAGCGCAAGGCTGTCTCGGCATTATAGGTAAACAGTCCGAGAATTATTGATAGCGAAACGGCCGTAAAAAGGCATTTGAAAGTAAAAGCCCAGAAACGGCAACGCATGATACCGAAAAGTGACAGGGCAAGCACGCCAAGATAGAAGACGCTGACAAAGGAACCGATGCCCAATCCTTCTGCCATCAGCACATAAGAAAGACGTGCGCCGACAGGCCCTCCTACATTATCAACTGTCTGGCCGCTGTTGACGATCTCCGTGGCTGAACTGGAAGCTACGAGGCTTTCATCAACCGGTCCGCTCTGGAGATAATTTATCGTGACAATCAGCAAGGTTATGCAGAGTACCGAGCAGATTACACCCAGAGCTAGTCGTGTGCGCTGGCTCTTGAAGAACTCTATCACCGGATTGAGCCGTACACGGGTTGAGGGTGATTTGCGTGGCTTGGCGGGACGCTGCGAAGGCCTCGGCTTGGGAGCGCTTTTTGCGGTTGCCTTGGGTTGCGGTGCGCTCGCGGGAGCGCCACCAAGTCCACCTGTCAAATCTATAGGAGAAGTTTGGTTCATTTACAAAATCATTAGAGGAGAAAGATTATTCTAATTATAATGATGCCATTGCATCAATAACGGCAACAGGATCTTCAGCCGAGAAGACAGAGCTTCCGGCAACGACCACGTCGACACCGGCGGCTGCAAGTGCGGGTGCATTTTCAAGATTAACGCCGCCGTCAACCTCAATCAGGGCATGCGAACCGCTGCGCTTGATCAAGTCGCGTAAGCGTCCGATCTTTTCGATTGTGCCCGGAATGAATTTCTGGCCACCGAAGCCCGGATTCACACTCATCAGCAGGACCATATCAAGCTCCGTAATAATATCCTCGAGCATGATTACCGGTGTTGAGGGATTGAGTGTCACGGCCGCTTTCATACCGGCTGCCTTGATAGCTGCAACCGTGCGGTCGAGATGTATACAGGCCTCCTGATGGACGTTCATGATGGCCGCTCCGCAGTCGCGAACACGCCCTATATAATTCTGTGGATTCACGATCATCAGATGTACATCAAGCGGCTTGGTCGCAATCTTGGCGACTGCCTCGATAACGGGGAATCCGAAGGATATATTGGGGACGAACACGCCGTCCATAACATCACAATGCAGCATCCCGGCGCGAGAGGACTCGCACATTGCTACATCCTGTGAAAGATTGGCAAAATCGGCCGAAAGCAGTGAAGGCGAAACTATCATCAGTCTATCGTATCAGTTTTTGTTTTCTTGGGGAACAGCAGGCGCCATGCGATAAAGACAACGCAGACTACACCGATGGCAAGCCCGATGAATGAAAGATAACTGTTGTATTCCTCAACTTTGTCAAAAAGCTGGTCAAGAGGCACCATGCGAGAGAGCCACCACCCGAGGAATGCGAGAATCGAATTCCATACAAGTGCTCCAAGACCTGTGAATACGATGAATACACCGATGTTCATGCGGGCAAGACCTGCCGGAATAGAGATGAGCTGACGCACGGCCGGAATAAGGCGTCCGATAAATGTCGATAACGCTCCGTGCTTGTCAAAGTATTTCTCAGCCTTGTCAACCTTTTCTTCATTGATAAGGCATGCGTGACCGAAGCGCGAATTAGCGAACTTGTAGACGAGAGGTCGACCGATCCATAACGATAGGAAATAGTTGACGAGCGCGCCTACTATCGCGCCGGCAGTCGCGAAAGCGACGATGCCATATACGTTCATATCATCTGTCGTGGCCGCAAGATAGGCTGCCGGAGGGACTATGACCTCCGAGGGAAAAGGTATGAAGGAACTTTCAATGACCATGAAAATAAATACAAACCAGTAGTTTGCATTCTCTACAAACCATTGAAAGAACGATGCTGCATCAAATATTGCAAGAGGGGTAAATAGGTCTGTCATAAGTCTGAGTCAGTTGGGCTGATTATTATTTGCAAATGCAAATTTAGCTATTTATTTAAAATTGTCGACCATGTCCGCCGCAGTTTTTGACTGTTTCAAAAAAACTTTTTAGGCACAAGACAAAATTTAAGAATTTTATGATTAAATTTGCGGTCAGATATCTGGGCCTTGAGGCCCGCAACTCATAAAACGCAAACTGAAAAATGTCCATAGACGGAACAAAAATATTGCGCGGTGCCAAGGATTACTTCTTCATCACCCTTGGTGTGTCTATCTATGCTTTTGGCTTCGCCTCTTTTATTTTGCCCCATCAGGTGGTGATCGGTGGCTTGGCCGGTCTCAGCACAATTTTATTTTATACGACCGGTCTTCCTATCGCCGTGGGTAACTATGCATGCAACCTCATTTTGCTTGCCATAGCTTATAAAATTGTGGGAAAACAGTTTGTATTGGGTACCATCTTCGGCGCCACTATGATCTCGGTTATGATGGGTATTGCAATCCCGCTGTGCCAGGGAATCTTTCATCTCGACCCATTCCTCAGTTGCGTAATCGGAGGTATTCTTGCCGGTACCGGTATAGGCATCGCTTTCGTGCATAACGGGTCATCGGGCGGTACCGATATTGTTGCTGCAATGGTAGCAAAATATACCAACGTAACCGTCGGTCGAACGATGATTTATGTTGATATGTTCATTATATCTTCTTCATACTTTATCTTCCATAGGGTTGACACCGTCGTTTATGGTTTCATTGTGCTTTTTATGAGTTCCTATATGGCAGACCTTATGATCAACTCCAACCGCCAGGCCGTGCAGTTCACCATCTTTTCACCCCGCTGGAAAGAGATAGCAACCGCCATCAACAACGAGGCCAAGCGCGGCTGTACAGTTATCAACGGTATGGGATGGTATAGTAAACAGGAGGTAAAGGTGCTACTCGTGATGTGCCGCAAGATTGAATCAGTGACTATCTTCCGCATTATAAAATCCATTGATAAGGATGCGTTCATAACACAGGCCAATGTCAATGGCGTCTACGGCAAGGGCTTTGACGAGATGAAGGTACGCATGAAGGTTGAGTCCAACGAGATAAAAGCCAAGCACGTTGAAAATCCTCCTATTGAGGCCTCCGATAAAGACAATGCCCATCCGGGGCCAAGTATAGTATAACCTTTATATCGACAGTATGATGAATAATATGATAGTTAGAGCTCTCTCGGGAGCGGTATATGTAGGACTTATAGTCGGTTCGATTCTTCTCGGACCGAGTTATTTCATATGTCTTATGGGTGTTTTTGCATTGCTTGGTGTTAACGAGTTGCAAAAAATTCTTTCTAACGTTGCCACAGTGAGTCTTCCGGCAAGAATTCTTGACTTGGTGCTTGTCGCCGGTGCATTCATTATGTATATTTCAATCGGGAATTCTTATTCGACCTATTCCAACTTAACATTTGCCGTTCTGTTCATATACTGCTTCTTATATTTGCCGGTGCGCATAACAGTCGCAGTACTCTCCAAAGATGATAATCCGGCCCGAGCCTTCATGTATTCCGTTTTCTCTTTGGTTTACGTTGCTTTGCCCTTGTTTTTAATCTCATTCATTGGAGCATCATGGCATATCGTTTTAGTGACTTTTATTATTATATGGCTTAATGACACGGGCGCTTATCTCGCAGGTAGCGCATTTGGAAAGACTAAACTCTGTGAGCGCCTTTCTCCCAAAAAGACATGGGAGGGATTCTGGGGTGGCTTCGTCCTTTCAGCGATAGCAGGCGGTCTTGGTCTATATCTTTTCAATCCCGCTGCAACGTGGTATATCGCATGCATCGGCGTGGTTTACGGCATGATTGTCTCTGTTTTCGGAACTTTCGGGGACCTGTTTGAGTCTCTCATCAAGCGCCGCCTCGGTGTAAAGGACTCAGGTAATCTTATTCCCGGACATGGCGGTATTCTCGACCGTATTGATTCCCTTCTGGCTGTCGCTCCTTTCGCTTTTTTGCTTGCCATCTTTTTTTGAAAATTAATTAATTATCTATAAATACCCTATTTCATGAAAAACGCAATTTTCGCACTTGCTGCAGCTTCAGTGGCTCTCACGGCCTCTGCATCGAGCTTGCGTGTCAACCAGGTAGGTTATCTGCCCGGCGACATCAAGGCCGCTGTTTATCTCGGTGACATAGATCCTTCCCGTCTCAGTTTCCAACTTTCTTCACCGACGAGCGGTGTTCACGCCATCGACAGTGTAGTTGTGACAGAAGCTTGGGAGCCAACCGCTCACTCGGCCCGCATTTATTTTACTTCCGTTGAAGAACCCGGGCAATATACCCTTGACATGCTTGTCGACGGCAAGGTAGCTGAAGTCGCCTCGCTTTATATCGGCAATGATGCTTATAGCCGCCACGCGCTCAACGAGCTGCCGCTGGTCTACCTGCGTCAGCAGCGTTGCGGTTTCAACCCTACTCACAATGAAAACTGCCATCAACACGACGGTATCCTCGTCCTTGCCGGTGACCGCACAGGTGAGCATGTCGACGTAACCGGCGGCTGGCACGATGCGAGCGATTATCTTCAGTATCTGACCACATCAGCCAACACCGTCTATCAGATGCTTTTTGCCTATCGCGAGAACCCCGGTATATGGGAAGATAAATACGATGCCCGCGGACTCGAAGGCGCCAACGGCATTCCCGATATTCTCGATGAAGCCCGCTGGGGCCTTGAGTGGATGGTAAAGATGAATCCCGATGATTCATTGTTCCTTAATCAGATCGCCGATGACCGCGACCACCGCTATGCAGGAATACCCTCAGGCGACAATGTCGACTATGGCTGGGGACAAGGTGGCGCTCGCCCCGTCTATCCCTGCATCGGACATCCGGCAGGTCTCGATAAGTACAAGAACGAAAGCTGGGGTCTGGCGTCGTCAGTTGGTAAGTTCGCGTCTTCATTCGGTCTCGGCAGCGAAATCTTCGCTGACATCGATCCTGAATTTGCAGCAGAACTCGCCCGCCGTTCAGAAAACGCCTATAACGTGGGCGAGGCCAACCCCGGTGCATGCCAGACATGTTCAACCGTTTCACCTTATTATTATGAAGAAGACAACTGGGGCGATGATATGGAACTTGCTGCAATGGCCCGCTATCGCAAGACCCTCGATCCCCGCTTCATAACCGAAGCTGCCAATTACGGCCGTCTCGAGCCCGTTACTCCCTGGATGGGCGCCGACTCGGCCCGTCACTACCAGTGGTACCCCTTTGTAAACCTTGGCCATGCCGAGCTTGCTCGCCTCAACGGCCGTGTAGGCAAGGAATTCCGCCGCAACATGCGCAGCGGTCTCGACCGTGTTGCCGACCGTGCCTCGGGCAATGCTTTCATGGTAGGTATTCCCTTTATATGGTGCTCCAATAACCTGGCTGTCGCTCTCGTCACTCAGGCAATGCTTTATCGCGAGATCACCGGCGATGAAAGCTACAAGGAACTTGAGACGGCTGCCCGCGACTGGCTCTTCGGTGTCAATCCATGGGGACAGACAATGATGATCCTTCCCGAAGGCATGGTCGCCTCTTCACCCCGCGATCCCCACTCCGTAATGAGTAACATTTCGCTCGGCAAGACTCCCGGCCGCGATTTCCTTGTAGGTGGTCTTGTTGACGGTCCTGTCTACACTAATATCTTTGATTCGCTCTGGGGCGTGAACCTGCGCAACGAAGACCGTTTTGAAAATATGCAGAATTCAGTTGTTGTCTATCACGACGACTACAGCGACTACTCAACCAACGAGCCCACCATGGATGGCACCGCTTCATTGACCTTCATGCTCGGTCGCCTGTGTGCTCCCGGTCTTAAATAACGATTTTTACAACTTTTAAATAGCGGGACGGCAACTTTTGTCGTCCCGCTGTTGTATTGTATGTAGCAATTGAAATCTTTTTTCTTTAACCAAACGAAAATTTACCGCAATTTTGTGACATTAAAAATATTTTATAACTTTGCGAATACAAAATACATTCATAAAACCTCATAACTGACATGGACACTCAGACCCAATTAATCAAAGAAGTAACTGCCAAGGCACAGCAGTGGCTCAGCGACAGCTACGATCCCGAAACCCGCGCGGCAGTGCAGGCAATGCTCGATAATGAAGATAAGACCGACCTTGTTGAGTCGTTCTATAAAGATCTTGAATTCGGTACAGGCGGCTTGCGCGGTATTATGGGCGCAGGCACCAACCGCATGAATATCTATACCGTAGGTGCTGCTACCCAGGGCCTGGCAAACTATCTGCATGAGGCTTTCCCCGACAAAGAACAGATCAGCGTAGCCGTCGGCCATGACGTTCGCAATAATTCGCGCAAGTTTGCTGAAGTTGTTGCAAATGTTTTCTCGGCCAACGGTATCAAGGTATATCTCTTTGATGACTTCCGTCCCACCCCCGAACTTTCATTCGCTATCCGCGAACTCGGTTGCCAGAGCGGCGTGAACATCACTGCATCACACAATCCCAAAGAATACAACGGCTACAAAGCTTACTGGAGCGACGGTGCACAGATTATCGCACCCCACGATATCAACATCATCAATCACGTTGCTCGCATCAAGCCCGAGGATATCAAGTTTGACGGCAAGAAGGAACTTATCGAGATTATCGGTGAAGAAATCGACAACGCTTTCCTCGCCAATGTCAAATCTCTCTCTCTCGACCCCGAAGTTATCAAGCGCCAGGCCGACCTCAAGATTGTCTATACTCCTATCCACGGCACAGGTGTGAAACTTGTTCCCGCTTCGCTGCGCAACTACGGTTTCAAGAATATCATCAACGTTCCCGAGCAGGACGTTACCTCCGGTAATTTCCCCACAGTCGAGTCTCCCAATCCCGAGAATCCCTCGGCCATGGCTCTCGCAATCGCCAAGGCCAAGGAAGTCGGCGCCGACATCGTTCTTGCTTCTGACCCCGATGCCGACCGCATCGGTTGCGTGATCCGCGACAACAACGGTGAGTATCAGCTCATCAACGGTAACCAGATCGTGATGATTCTTATGAATTACATCATGCTCCGTAACCGCGAACTCGGTCACCTCATCGGCAACGAATATGTAGTCAAGACTATCGTAACTACCGAGACCATTAAGGCTATCGCTGATAACCAGGGCATCAAGATGTATGATTGCTACACCGGTTTCAAGTGGATTGCCGACGTTATCCGTTCCCTTGAGGGCAAGGAACGCTACATTGGCGGCGGCGAGGAAAGCTACGGCTTCCTGGCCGAGACTTTCGCCCGCGATAAAGACTCGGTGTCGGCTATATCGCTTATGGCAGAGATCTGCGCCTGGGCCAAAGACCGCGGCATGGACTTCAACCAGATGCTTCAGGAAATTTACCTCAAGAACGGTTACAGCCACGAAGAAGGTATCTCTGTAGTTCGCCCGGGCAAGACCGGTGCTGAGGAAATCCAGCAGATGATGACCAACTTCCGCGAAAATCCGCCCAAGACCATCAACGGCAGCCCCCTCAAGACTATCAAGGATTATCTGACACTCCAGGCTACTGACGTCGCTACCGGTGACGTGTCTGTCCTCAAGTTCCCGACCACGAGCAACGTTCTTCAGTACTTCACCGAGGACGGTACCAAGGTATCGATCCGTCCTTCAGGTACAGAACCCAAGATTAAGTTCTATATCGAAGTTCACGACACCATGAAGTCGCTCGAGGACTACGATCGTTGCAACCGCGATGCAGCTGCCAAGATTGAAGCAGTCAAGAAGGAACTCGGTATCTGATTGACGCATTAACAAATATGTAATACCGGTGTGCCACAGTAAATTAAACTGAGGCACACCGGAATTTTTGAAGAATGAATATACTCTACGAAGACAATCATATCATAATAATTGATAAGAAACCCGGCGAAATCGTGCAAGGCGACAAGACTGGCGATACGCCGCTGAGCGAGACAGTCAAGGCTTTCATCAAGGAACGCGACTGCAAGCCCGGAAACGTGTTTCTCGGAGTCGTCCACAGGCTGGACCGTCCCGTGGGCGGCGCCGTTATTTTTGCCAAGACCTCCAAGGCCCTTTCCCGCCTTAATGATATGTTGCGCAAGGGCGAAATACACAAGACCTACTGGGCTCTTACCTCGGGCAATCCTCCTCAGGACAGCGGCGAACTGCTGCATTATATAACCACGGTTGAAAAAAATAACAAGTCATATGCTTCAGAAACGCCCAAGCCCGGCGCGAAGGAAGCACGTTTGCGTTATAAAGTCCTGGCCCGTGGCGACCGATACAATCTCCTGGAAATAGAACTGCTCACAGGTCGCAAACATCAGATAAGGGTTCAGCTGTCATCTGTCGGATGCCCTATAAAAGGAGATCTGAAATATGGCGACCGTCGGTCCAATCCCGATGGCAGCATTTCGCTTCTCGCAAGAAATATCCGCTTTACTCATCCGGTGTCGGGCAACGAAATCAACGTTACCGCACCTTTCCCCCAACAAATGCCCTGGACGGCTCTCGCCCCGGCTAATGATAACATCAATGAATAAGCAAGATTTAAAGATAGTATTTCTCGGCACTCCCGAGTTTGCAGTTGAAAGCCTCGACCGTCTTGTCACTGGCGGATACAACGTCGTGGCTGTCGTTACCATGCCCGATAAAGTTGCCGGTCGCGGACACCATGTTCTTCAATCACCCGTTAAGCAGTATGCCGTTGAACATGGGCTGAAGCTCCTGCAACCGGTTAAACTGAAGGATGAGACTTTTGTAAACGAGTTGCGCTCACTTAATGCCGACCTGTTTATAGTGATAGCCTTCAGGATGTTGCCTCAGATTGTCTGGTCGATGCCCCCGCTGGGTACATTCAACCTTCATGCCTCCCTGTTGCCTCGCTACCGTGGCGCCGCGCCTATTAACCGTGCCGTGATGAACGGAGATGCTACAACAGGTGTCACGACATTTATGCTCAAGCATGAAATAGATACCGGCGATATCCTGCAGCAGCAGAGCATCGAAATTGCTCCCGACGAAGATGCCGGCAGCGTACACGACCGCCTTATGCATCTGGGGGCCGATCTCACTATCGATACTGTCAATCATATCATCGCGGGCGACCTGCAGCCCATCCCTCAGAATCAGTTAACCGGCGATTCCGAGCCGACCCCGGCACCGAAGATCTTTGCTGAAGATATGTTGATAGACTGGCATCGACCTGCCGCTGTTGTCCACAACCATGTCAGAGGTCTCGCTCCCTACCCCTCGGCACGAACTTCTTTTGTGATCTACGGTAAACAGTTTGACAATGTTAAGATACATGCCGTAAAACCGGTTGATAAAAATTCAGGCGATCCCGGTGAGGTTTCCGTTACACCCGATGGCAAATTATTCATAGCCTGTGGCGGCGGTACCTCCGTGGAAGTTCTCGACTTGCAGATGCCGGGGAAAAAGCGCATGAGTGCCGGTGACTTCCTGCGTGGTGCACGCTTCGAAAAGCTTCGAGCATTGTGTTAAAATGCACTTTTAATAATTTTTTTCACCCAAATTCCCGAAAGTTACAGCGAAATTTTTTAACTTTACAAGTCCGAAAAATTAATCCGGTCTGTAATCGAACTAAATTAACGCAGAATTGTTAAATCTTTAAAAGACATATAAAAACTGACAAAGATTTATCAACTATTTAAAATTAATACAATGAGCGAATTAGACACCAATAAACAGGAACAGCGTCCTTCTGTAGGCCGTCGTTTACCTTCTACCCGTTCGATTCTCGGACTGACTTTCGGTATTTTCATGATACTCCTTTATGTAGGTATGGGTGTATTATTCCTGATTGACTTCTTCCATTGGAGTGACTACGGTTGGGGCTGGATGCGTTGGATTCTCGGTCCCGTTCTGATTATCTACGGTTTCTACCGTGGCTGGAGACAATATAAAATGTTCACCTCTCCCGACGATCAAGAATGAAAACACGTTTTATCTGCGCCGCAATCGGTGCTACCCTTCTCTCGGGTGCCTTCACTTCATGTCTGAAATATGAAAAGAAGGCCAACAGTCATACTACAGGTACAACAACCTTAGTGTGTGACAACACGTTTGAGAACATCATGAAACAGGAAGTGGACGTCTTCGAGTACCAGTATCCGGACGCTCACATCCTTGTGCGTTATGCAACCCAGGCCGAGGCTATCGACTCCCTCATGAGTCTGAAGACTAAGACCATCGTCATTGCCCGTGACCTCACGGCGCAGGAAAAGGAATATATCCGCTCCAAGAACCGCACTCCCCGCTCTACCAAGATTGCGGTCGATGCTGTGGCCCTAATCGTTAATCCTGCCAATCCCGTCGGTAAGCTGACAATTCCCGAGGTTGCCGATATTCTTTCAGGCGAGTCAACCGACTGGAATGACATTCAGCCCAGTGATCTTGGCCCCATCCGTGTATTCTTCGACGACAAGGCATCGTCGCTCGTCAATTACATGCGCGATTCATTGCTTGACGGTCGTGAGCTGGGTCCCAATGTTTATGCCCAGGGCTCTATTCCCGATGTCTTCAAGGCCGTCATGGAAAATAAGAACGGTATCGGTGTTCTCGGCGTGAGCTGGATTACTACCGACATGTCGTCGGCCGATCTTTCTCCCGAAGAACTCAATGATCAGGTTACGGGCGACGATCCTATTCAGGGTGCTACTCTCGTTGACAGTGTGAAAGTGCTCAGCATCTATCCCCGCAACGGCGAGGCACGCGCTTACAAGCCCTATCAGGAAAACATCTTCAACGGAACATATCCTCTCTTCCGCCAGATTTACATGGTCACTACAGGTGCTTCCGGTAGTCTCGCCGGCGGTTTCTATGCCTTCGTAACCGGTGATATCGGCCAGAAGATCATCATGAAGACAGGTATCCTGCCTGCCCGCGCAACGCGCATCCAGGTTGTTGAATTGCAATAAAATCAGCATATAATAAACCACAATCAAAATCAATATGAAGTTTAAAGTATTAGCATCATTCCTCTTGGGTTGTGCCTTTGCGGTCTCAGCTCAGAGCCAGGGCTACAAGGACGGCATTGAGTACTACAAGGCCGGCCAGTATGAGAACGCCAAGACAATCCTTACCAACACTCTGAACCAATCCGGTACAGACAAGGCTCTTGCAAATTACTATCTCGGCCAGACTTATCTGGCTCTCGGCGATAAAGAAACCGCCAAGAAATATTTTGACGCGGGTATCGCTGCCGATGCTTCAAATCCCTACAACTATGTAGGTATCGGTGCCCTCGATCTGCTCAACGGCAATAAATCGGCTGCTGAGGACAACTTTAAGGAAGCTCAAAAACTCGGCAAGAAAAACCACGAGATCACCGTTGCAATCGCCCGCGCATATTACAACGCCGACCCCGTTGCATATGCCAAAGAAATTGACAAATACCTGACCAAGGCCCACAAGGATTCCAAGCACGAGGAACCCGCAATTTATATCCTCGAAGGTGACATGCTCTTCGATCAGGGCGACTTCGGCGGTGCAGCTACCAAGTATGAAATGGCTATTCGCTACGAAAATACCAACCCCGAAGGTTATGTAAAGTATGCCAACAGCTACTTCCGCGTCAATCCTCAGTTCTCTATCGCCAAACTCGAGGAATTCCTTCAGGTAGCTCCCGGCTCTGCTCTCGCTCAGCGCGAACTCGCCGAGAAATATTATGAAGCTAACTTCTGGAACAAGGCTGCCGAGCAGTATGGCCGCTATATCCAGAACCCCAACCACTTCCCTGAAGACAAGGCCCGCTATGCCGTCCTTCTCTATTACGGTGAGAAGTACCCCCAGAGCCTCAAGGTCGCTAACGAAGTTCTTGCCGAACATCCCGGAAACTTCCTGATGCAGCGTCTCCGCTTCCTCAACGAAGTACAGATCGGCGACAACGAAAACGGTGTGAAGCACGCAGCTCAGTTCTTCAATGATAACCCCAACGGTTACTTCACCTACAATGACTACACCACTTACGGCGACGCTCTGACCAATCTCGGCCAGGATTCCCTCGCTCTTGTGCAGTATGAAGTTGCTGCTGAAAAATTCCCCGATAACGGTACCGTTCTTAGCGGTCTCACCAACATGTACCACAAGAACAAGAATTACCTGAAGGCTGCAGAGACCTATGACAAGTATCTTGCCACCCAGGAGAATCCCGATCTGAACGATATCATGCTCGCTTCGGGCCGCTGGCTGAACGTAGCCGCTACCGCCGGTGACGACCAGGAACTCCGTTCACGCGCTGCTCAGGCCGGTCTCGCCCACATCGACAAAGTTCTTGCTGCCGCTCAGCCCAATCCCTATCTGCTCCAGCGCAAGGCTCGTCTCCAGCTTGCAGGCAATGGTTCCGTTCCTAATGCCGAGTCAATCCAGACCTACAAGGATATGATTGCAATGCTTGATCAGGATCCCGCCAATGCCGATCCTACCAATCCCGACAACGCTCTCCAGCTCTATAAGGAAGCTTGTCTGTTTGCAATCAGCTTCTACACCAAGGTCGATGAAAACCCCGAGCAGGCTCTCTTCTACTCCAACATGCTCAAGGATATCAACGAGAAACTCGGTCAATAATTGATATTTAAATACATTCAATATGCCCGGGGAGACATAATTCTCCCCGGGCTTTTTCAAAAATCCAACCACTTAACTTAAGGACGCTACTATGGCACTGCAACCACTGGCCGAGCGACTCAGGCCACAGACTCTTGAACAATACGTCGGTCAGAAACATCTCGTCGGGCCTGGCGGAATCATTCGCCGCATGGTCGACAGCGGCAACGTGGCGTCTTTCATTCTTTGGGGTCCTCCCGGGGTCGGCAAGACGACTCTCGCGAGAATTATCGCCAATTCCACAAAGAGTGAATTTCACACGCTCTCAGCGGTAAGCTCGGGCGTGAAGGAAGTTAGGGAAGTAATTGAACAATGCCGCCGCGAGGCGGCCAGCATGTTCAGCAACGGGCGCCCTATCCTGTTCATTGATGAAATCCACCGCTTCTCAAAAAGTCAGCAGGACAGTCTGCTGGGTGCAGTGGAAGACGGGACGGTCACGCTGATAGGAGCCACCACCGAGAATCCCTCATTTGAGGTTATACGTCCGTTGCTTTCGCGTGCCCAGGTATATACGCTGAACCCGCTTGATGAAACGGACCTCAAGCAATTGCTCGACACGGCAATATCGACCGATAAGGTCCTTTCTGATAGAAAGGTCATCGTCGAGTCAACCGATGCTCTATTCCGTTACGCCGGCGGAGATGCACGCAAGCTGCTTAATATTCTTGATTTGCTCGAGCAGTCGACTGCTGCCGGCGAGCCCGTCGTAATAAGTGACCGCGTGGTGACCGACAGTCTCCAGCGTAATCCTCAGGCCTATGACAAAGGCGGCGAGATGCACTATGATATTATCTCGGCGTTCATTAAGAGTGTCCGTGGAAGCGATCCCGATGCTGCTGTATACTGGCTTGCCCGCATGATTGCCGGCGGAGAGGACCCGGAATTTATTGCGCGCCGTCTTGTTATCCTCGCGGCCGAGGATATTGGCCTCGCCAATCCAAACGCGCTTCTGCTCGCCAACGCCACCTTTGACGCCATTCAGAAAATCGGTATGCCCGAGGGCCGCATCCCTCTCGCCGAATGTACCGTATATCTTGCCACAAGTGCCAAGAGCAACTCGGCCTATAAGGCTATTGATGCCGCGCTTGCCGAGGTAAATCAGTCGGGCAACCAACCCGTCCCCCTTCATCTGCGCAACGCTCCTACAGCGCTGATGAAAAAACTCGGTTATGGCAAGAATTACAAGTATGCCCACGATTATCCCGGAAACTTCGTCAAGCAGCAATTTTTGCCTGACAATTTGCAAGGCAAGCATTTCTGGACTCCTTGTGATAACCAGTCCGAAGCCACTCTCGTTGCACGCCAGAAAGGCCGCTGGGGATAATTCAGCGGTTCCAGAATCCCGGAGAGAACAGGACGAGCACCGTGAATATTTCAAGACGTCCTATAAGCATCAACCCGGAAAGAACCCACTTTGCTGCATCGGGGATAAGTAGATAATCATCTCCGTAACCCGTAACGGACGCACCGAAGCCCGTATTGGATATACAGGAAAACGACGAGAAGAACGAGTCGACCGCAGGCAATCCCATTGCTGACAAAACAATTCCGCCAACTGCTATACAGATAAAGTATAAACACAGGAAAGCTACCACTTTGCTCACTATTTCGGCCGGAATCACCGTCCCGTTAACCCTCACGGGCAGTATATCGTTGGGACGCGAGACAAGCTTGATTTCATTGCCGAGATACTTGTGAAGATACACAAGCCTGTCAATCTTGGCTCCGCCGCTTGTAGAACCCGCGCAGCCTCCCGAAAGCATCATTATGAATGTCAGCGCAAGCAGGAAAGGCGCAAAATATGTGAATCCGGGTGCAAGATATCCGGTTGATGTGATAGTCGAGACGACCTGGAATAGAGGCAGAATAGTGACATCGCGCCAGTTTGTGACCGGTCCTTCAAATAACCGTGCTATAATGAAGCAGATAGTCATGGCTAAGATTCCAACCACATACACCCTGATAACTTCATCTTGACGCACTCTGGTGAGTTTTCCGAGCGCCAGCCTGTAGAGATTGGCGATATTCATTCCTCCGAAGAACATGAAAACTGTCACGACTATTATTACATAGTCTGAGTTAAACTCGGCTATACCCCCTACCCTCGACGAGAATCCACCCGTCGACAGCGTGCCGAATGCGTGACATAGGCTGTCGTAAAACGACATCGGTCCAAGCCATAGCAAGCCGACCATTATCAATGTAAGGACGGTATAAACGCCCCACAAGGCCATTGCAGTAAAGGAGACGCGGGGCAATAGTTTATCCTTTGTAATACCGGTGACCTCGGCGTTGAACATCTGCATGCCTCCCGAGCTGTTTAGAGCCGGCAGTATAGCCAATGTAAAGAGGATTATTCCCATGCCACCGAGCCACTGCATGAGCGCCTGCCACATGCGTAGGCCGTAGCCCAGCGTAACGACGTCGGGGTTAATTGTTGTTGCACCGGTCGTAGTAAAAGACGACATCGCTTCAAAGAAAGCGCTGCTGAAACTCAGCCGGTGTATTGAGACCATGAAAGGAATCAGTCCGAAAATCGAGAAAACAACCCACACCGAGGCTGTCAGCATAAATCCTTCGCGGCGACCCATGCGAGTTGACTCCGGCTTCACACGCGACATCAGATAACCGATCAAAGCCGTCAGTGCTGCCGACCCTGCAAAGCCGATCCAGTCACTTTCTCCATAATAGAGGCAAGTGGCAAGCGGCACAAGCATGAATATCGCCTCAAGACCGAGGAGATAGCCGATGATGCGCCGTAGCATCGCGTAGTTGATCCTCCGCTTCATGACTTATTTGAAAAGGCGATCCAGTTTATGAATGGAACCTCCGAGACAGAACACGAGCACACGATCACCGGGCTCAACTCTGGTATTGCCGCTCACCAGCATCCCCTTGTCACCTCGGAGAATTGCCGCGAGTGTTATGTCGCGGTCGAGATGCAGGTCCTTGACTGCGGCCCTCGTGATTTTCGCGCCTTCTTTAACCTCGAGCTCTGCAACCTCGGCATCGGTGAGGGCAAGACACTTTGATGTATTGGAGTCCGCGTCAAGCAATATTTGGAAAATGGTACTCGATGCGAGTAGCTTCTTGTTTAACACAGTGCCGATTCCGAGACCTTCGGCCTGTGGTATAAACTGGAAATCTTCTACCTCGGCTACGCTCTTTTTAATGCCGTATTCCTTGGCAGATAGCGTGGTTAGGATATTCGACTCGCTGCTGGGTGACAAAGCAACGAAAGCATCACTCTCGTCAATTCCCGCATCCATGAGAATCTCCGGGTCGCGTGCATCGCCATGGATGATTTTTGCTGCGGAGCATTTCTCAGGCAAACTCTTGCACACCGTGCGGTTGTTATCGATAATTGTAAACTTAAAGCGGTCGCCTGCCTCGTTGACAAGTCGCACGGCTATAGAGCTGCCGCCCATGATGAGCACGCGCTTGATATTACGCTTGACCTTGCCGCAGAGCTCTATCAGTTCATCGACATGCTCGCGTGTTGTCGTGATATAAAGCACGTCTCCGGCCTGCATGTAATCGTCACCTCGGGGAATAATGGTCTCGTGATTGCGCCTGATAGCTGAGACGTGAATCGGCTGCGACGCTGCAATCTCTTTGAGCTGCTTTCCGGCGAGCGGCGCGTTGTCCCTGATACGGACACCGACGAGAATGATACGGCCTCCGTGCAATTCAAACCAATTGCGCACCCATGAGTGTTCCAGAGCTGTAATGATCTCGCGTGCCGCGAGGTTTTCAGGATAAATCAGCCTGTCCACGCCCATGCGTTCCATGCCCTTCTTGTTGGCAGGATCCATGAAACTGTAATGGGAAACCCTGGCGACTGTGCACGCTGCTCCGAGACTTTTTGCGATGGAACAGGCGACAAGATTGTCGGAGTCCTGAGGGGTCACGGCGATGAACAGGTCGCTGCTGCCGGCCGAGGCATCTTTCAACACATAGAATGACGTTGGACTGCCCACAACTGTCATAAGGTTGTAGCTCGCATCCAGCAGGGCCAGTTTCTCGCGGTTCTCGTCAATAACCACGATGTCCTGATTCTCATTGGACAGAAGTTTGGCGAGGTGAGTACCGACTTCTCCGGCTCCTACAATCACTATTCTCATACAAGTCCCTTTATAGTATTGTATATGGAATCAGCATCTATTTTACAGATATCCTTGAGTTGCTCCGGCGTTCCGTGGGTGATGAATTCATCGGGAATACCGAGCCTTTCAATCCGTGGGGAATAACCGTGGGCGGTCATCCACTCGGCGACAAGGCCGCCGAAACCGCCTTCTATAGTTCCGTCTTCAACGGTAACTATCGGGCAACCTGCTTTAGCGACTTTTTCAAGGATTTCCTCGTCGACGGGCTTGATAAAGATCATGTCATACCAGCCTGTGTCGATTCCTTCGTTTCGGGCACGGTCTACGGCATGGGCGACTTCAGCGGCGACAGTGCCGACACTGAGGACAGCAACACGCTTGCCTTCGCGGAGCATGCGCCCCTTCCCTATCTCTATGGGTTCGGGCAACTTTGAAAAGTCAATATCGGTATCATTGCCTGCGCCGCGCGGGTAGCGTATTGCAAAAGGTCCGTGATTACCCTCGGCGGCAGTGACCATCAGTCGGCGCAAGTAGTCGCCGTCGGCCGGTGCGCTGACTGTCATTCCCGGAATACTGCGCAGATAAGCGATATCGAGCGCTCCATGATGAGTCATGCCGTCTTCTCCAACGAGACCGGCGCGGTCTATGCAGAATGTAACAGGCAATCCCTGGATGGCCACGTCATGGATGACATGGTCATAGGCTCTCTGCAGGAAGCTGGAATAAATAGCCACAAACGGTTTCATTCCATCCTTGGCAAGGCCTCCGGCAAAGGTCACGGCATGACCTTCGGAAATACCTACATCAAAAACACGGTCGGGGAACTCCTTCTGCATGATCGACATCGAAGTTCCGGAGGGCATGGCGGCCGTAATGCCTACGACACGCGGGTCTTCTTCGGCTATTTTAGTCAGTGTGCGGCCAAAAATATCCTGATATTTGACAGGCTTGTTCTTGTCGTCACCTTTATCACAGGCTCTCTTTCCCGTAGAAGGGTCAAACTTACCCGGAGCATGCCACTTGGCAGGGTCTTTCTCAGCAGGCTCAAAACCTTTACCTTTTGTTGTACGCAAATGGAGCAGGCGCGGTCCCTCCATGTCGCGGATATCCCGCAGGACTCTGACTATCTTGATGACATCATGGCCGTCAAAAGGCCCGAAATATCTGATGTTGAGACCTTCGAATATATTCTGCTCCCTCACCAGCAGCGACTTCAGGCTGTTGTTGAAGCGAAGGATTGCCCCGCGACGACGCTCTGTCACCAGGTGAAGTTTCTTGAGCAGTTTATAAGTATTGTAGCGTAATTTGTTATATGAAGGCAACGTGGTGAGATGCGCCAGATAGGAATTGAGTGACCCCACATTGTGGTCAATCGACATATCGTTATCGTTAAGGACGATAAG
>CAYVTB010000002.1:33140-50675 GCA_964454365.1 uncultured Bacteroides sp.
AACGTATTTTTTATAAACCGGCACGAAAACAATTATAGCCGAAGCGATTATTACAAAGATGATGTATGGCGTGATACGAACCGTATGAGCCAGCAGCAGTCCTACTGTGGCAAGCCATGCAATGCCCAGCAGAACGAATCGGATTACATTTGTTGTGTCCATATCAACTGCAAAGATACGATTTTTGTATGAGACGCCCAATTTTACAATACAAAAGCGGCACAAAAAGCGGCGCCTTCCGATTTACGGGGCGCCGCAACTTGATATTTACAGAGTTTATTTCAATTCAACGAGGCGATATTTCTGACTTCCGAGACCGATCTGCTCGCCATAATCGAGGATATGTGTGCCGTGACGCGACTCGATTCTTTCAATAAGGTGAACTTTGCCTGAATCGGGCGAATTATAAACCATATCGACACATGCGCGGTCGAGCGCCACGGGATCAAGCGATGCGAGAATACCGAGATCGCCCATTTGCGGAGCATCGGGATCGCCGTCACAGTCACAATCTACCGACAGGTTATTTGCAACATTTATGAACAGGACATTATCGCCTGTGTGCTTGAATACAGCCTGGCATGCTTCAGCCATGGATTCAAGAAAATCATCCTGCTCGGGAAGATTGCTCCACAACTCTGCTGCATTTTCCGTCTTGCCGGCAGAGTGAATGTTTGCTTTTCCGGCTGTCGATGCGATGCCGATAGCGACATTCTTCAGCGCGCCGCCAAAACCGCCCATGGCATGACCCTTGAAATGACTCAGCACGATGAGGAAATCATAGTCGAGGAAATGGCGTCCTACGATGTCATAAGCGATGTGTCGGGCGCTGTCGACGGGGAGGATGGTATCACCATCGGCGTCCATGATATCAACCTTGGCGATCGCTGTGTAGCCGTGTTCCTCCGCTGCGCGCAGATGATCTTCAGTACTCATGCGGTTGCCGGCATAAGCAGTATTACATTCGATTAAAGTGCCGTTAACTTTTTTGACGAGAGGCTCGATAAGAGCCGGCGACAGATGATTGCTCTTGTTACTCTCCCCTGTGGAGATCTTTATACCCACATTATTACCATCGGCAGGACGGCCGAGAGATTCATAGATCTTTACAAGATTGTCCGGATTAATGTCGCGGATATAGTAAACTACAGGCACGTCGGCCGAGTCAGGCTCTGCAGCCGTTTGAGATTCCGCTTTACTTCCGCACGAGTTGAACGAAAGCATTGCAGCTGCGGCAAGAGTGAATGAAAGTAATTTCTTCATATCGATTATAAAGGTGATATAGATGTGTTTGCAAAGTTATGGATTTTCTTTCGCTCTCCAAACAACATTCCGTTTTTTCAGTAATTTTGGTTTGAGAATCTGTGAAATATATTGGATTTTTCATTACAAAAAAACATTAAAGATTTGATATTCAAAACTGGAATGACTAATTTTGTAGAGGAAAAGTAACTTGTTATGCTAAGAATTATCCGTATCACGCTCGGCGTTCTCTCGCTGATTGCAATGACGTTGTTATTCATTGACGTCACCGGTTTTGCTGCCGCCCACTGGAGCTGGATGGCCAAGTGGCAGCTTATCCCGTCCCTCCTTGCATTAAATCTCGTTGTCTTTATCGGCCTGGTGGCCTTAACCTTGCTTGCAGGGCGTGTCTATTGCTCCGTAATATGTCCTCTCGGTTTATATCAGGACGCGGTCAATCGTATTCACCTTTGGACCGCGGGTAAGAAAAAGCGCCGCAAAGGTCTTTTTAAATATAAACCGGCTCATACACGTCTACGTCAGATTTTCCTGATTGTATATGCCGTGCTGTTTTTCGGCGCCCTCGTTTTGGGCATCGGAATGTGGACTTCTTCGTTGATTGAGCCTTACAGTACCTTCGGACGCATCTCAACGTGGCTTTTCCGCCCCGCTGCTGTAGAGATTAATAACCTTGCCGCAGATACGACAGCCGATTCAGAATCATATATTTTTGACATTGCCTACCACCTGCCTCTTGCGCTGCCCTTAATAATCGTAGCAGCTCTCACTTTTATTATCGTAACTATATTTGCCTGGCGCACGGGCCGTGGTTATTGCAACAGTGTGTGTCCTGTCGGAACCTGTCTAGGATTTCTTTCACGCTTCTCATGGCTCAAACCGACGATAGATACCGACAAGTGCACCCGCTGCGGATCATGCGCCCGCCACTGCAAGTCAAACTGCATTGATGCCAAGAACCACGCCATCGATTATTCCCGCTGCGTTGCATGCTTCGATTGCCTCCACGAGTGCAAAGAAGGTGCAATCTCCTTTACACATAAGGCTGCTACTGATCCTAAGGCAGACAAAACAGAGCCCGACAAGCGTCGCCGTGCCTTCCTTGCCGGCGGTATGATCGTTGCCGGTGGCCTTGCAGCAAAAGCGGTGTCATCGGCAACCGATGGTGGTCTTGCTCCCTTGAAAAGCAAGCAGGCACCCACGCGCGAAACGCCGGTCTTGCCTCCGGGTGCCAGAAATCAGCGCTGGCTGGCAACCCACTGCATCGCCTGTCAGTTATGTATTACCAACTGTCCCAACGGTGTCATGAGACCCTCCTTGAACGCAGCTACTTTCATGCAGCCGGTTCTCGAATTCAATAAGGGTTTCTGCCGTCCCGAGTGCACCAAATGTTCCGACATCTGCCCCACGGATGCCCTGCAGAAACTTGACATCCCGGTTAAGGATTCCACCAAAATCGGCACGGCGGTCGTCGACACCTCATTATGTATATCGGCTGCTTTTGGGCAGCATTGCGGAAACTGTGCGCGTCGTTGTCCGGCCGGTGCAATCACAATGATACCTGTAAAACCCGGCTCAGCCGATCTGAAGCCGCTCGTTAATGCGGAAGCATGTATCGGTTGCGGTTCGTGTGAATACCACTGCCCCGTCGGCAAGGCCGGTAATATTTCTTCCGATATACCTGCAATTCACGTCGAAGGTCTTGAAACCCAACGCTTAATCTGATTACAATGAAAGAAACTGAAGATAAATCGATGATTTCGCGACGCAGCTTCCTGAAAGTCGCAGCTATTTCCTCAATCGGTCTCGCCGCCGGTGCCTGCTCTACATCGGATAACAAAGCTGCTCAAACGGCTAAACGTGGATCCGGCAAAATGACAATGCGCGTCAATCCCAACACCGGCGACTCTGTCTCCGTGCTCGGCTTCGGCTGTATGCGACTTCCGACAGTTACCGGCGAAAGCGCTCAGAAAGACAATGCCGACATCGATCAGGATGCCGTCAATGCCCAGATCGATTACGCACTCGAGCATGGCGTCAATTATTTCGATACATCGCCCCGATACTGTCGCGGCCTTTCGGAGGGCGCCATCGGGACAGCGCTTGTTCGTCACCCGCGCGATTCATATTATATTGCCACGAAGCTATCCAACTTCGACGATGCCGATCAGACTCCCGAGGCATCGCGCCGCATGTTTGAAAACTCCCTGAAGTATCTGCAGACCGATTACATCGACTACTATCTCCTACATTCTGTAGGTGGCGGAGGTCTTGAAAATCTTCATCGCCGCTATCTCGACAACGGCATGCTCGATTTCTGCATGGAGCAGCGCCGCAATGGTCGTATCCGCAATCTCGGGTTCTCGTACCATGGCGAAATCGAGGTTTTCGATCATCTCCTTGCCATGCACGACCGCGGTGAAGTGCACTGGGATTTCGTTCAGATTCAGCTTAATTATATTAATTGGGAGCATCCTGCAGAAAAAGCTCAGAACATCACTGCCAAGTATCTTTATGACGAGCTCGAGCGCCGTGGCATCCCCGTCGTGATCATGGAACCGTTGCTTGGCGGAGCTTTGGCCGCTGTTCCGGTTGCCGATGCGGCGCGCATGTCTCAGCGACGTCCCGAAGATTCTCCCGCAGCCTGGGCTTTCCGCTTCGCCGCTATGCCCGGAGTCCTCACTGTGTTGAGCGGCATGACCTACATGGAGCACTTGAAAGACAACATCGCCACATATTCACCTCTTGACCCCATTTCTGAGGAAGAGCATGATTTCCTGATGGCAGTTGCCAAGGATATTGTGGAAAACGAGACTGTCCCCTGTACCGGCTGCGCCTATTGCATGCCCTGCCCCTACGGCGTGGATATACCCGGCGTCTTTGCTCACTATAATAAGTGCATCAATGAAGAAAATGTGTCCCATGACACAAGAGACCCGCAATATGCCGCCGCAAGGCGTAAATTCCTTGTCGGTTATAATCGAGCTGTTTCGCCTTTGAGACAGGCCGACCAGTGTATCGCCTGTGGCGCCTGCCTCAGTGCATGCCCTCAGTCGATAAATATTCCGTTACAGCTCGCGCATATAGCGGATTATACCGAAGTGTTGAAACAGAGCCGCAGTTAAACGGGAATTACGAGCATCGGAATATCCGCGTGGAACAGCAGGCGGTTGGCAATTCCCGGATTGAACATGCGGGTCAACGCGTTGCGTCGGCGGTTCGGAACAACAATAAGGTCAAATTTGCGCTCGCTCTGAAGCTGCTCAAGCTCCTCGACGGCCGATTTCGGAGTCAACGGCACGTTTTCAAATGTATAATGGGTGAACTTCTTGCTGCAATAGTCGCTAAGCGCCATAGCAGCACGTCCCGAAGTCTTGTCGGTCAATCGGTGGCGCGAAGGAATATGCACTATCGTCACGCGCGACTCGGCCTTCGGGAAGTATCTGTAAAGGGTATCCATCGCCAGGATGTCTTCCTGGTCAAGATTGCTGAAGAATAATATATTGAGCGGCTGCTGCCCGAAGTCGGTATCCGTGCGGTCGGGAATGGCGAGTACCGAAAAGCGGCTTTCGTCGAGAACCTCGGCCGTGACACTCCCTATCATGTCCCTCTCTTTATCTGTTGCACTGCGCGTACCCATCACAACAAGGAACGGAGGAGTAGCCTTGGCAAAATCAATGATAGCGTCTTCAGGAACGCCCTCGACAATCTTGTGGGTGAATCTCACGACCGGCAAAGTTCCCTCTTTCATTTCGGCACGCAGCCGGGCCGCAACCTTTGTCATCATGCCGCTGGCGCTGATAACCAGTTGCTGCAGGGCGTCAGCTCCGGCAATTTCATAATTGAGGCTGTCGGTCAACTGCACATTTGCGCTTATCCGCGGATCAATATAGGCATGTAGCAAGGTCACGTCGGCATGATGAGCGGCCGCGATGCGGAAAGCCGCGCGGGTGGCGTTGTAGGAATGTTCACTGAAATCTGTCGGTACGACGACATTGTGGGCCATCGGCGCGTTATCGGCCGGGGTGGGATTTATACCACTGAAAATTTCAGGATTTTCCACTATGCGTAATGCGAGCGGCAGGTCGCTCTCCTTGATGCGCACTCTCACTCCCGACGATACTTCGGGTTGTTCAAGGTTGACATTCTGGAGGGTGACTTCGATACCCTCTGACTCGAGCAGCGCTTTCACTGAAAGGGCCCGGTCATATGTGTGAATTGCTACGGTAATTAATCTCATGCGGATAGTATATTAAAGCAATGCGCACGACAATCGCTTACCCTGCCGGGAAGGTGACAGTCGGGCGCATAGCCTTTCTTTTTATTGTCGATATAAAGGCGAGGGCAGCTTATTCAGCCTCCTGCTCCTTCAGGATTTCGACAGCCATGTCATAGATGGTGGTGTCATCGAGCACTACGATACCTCCGTCGGGACCCGGCTCAATATGAACACCGATATTCTTGCCAAATTCATAATTGCTGCCACCGAAATAATTCCGGACGGTCTGAACTGTAGTATTGAGTTTATCGGCAATTCTGTGCATCGAACCGTCGGGCAGGCTGTCTTTAAGACGACGGAGCTCGTTGAATGTGATTGTCTTTGACATAATTATTCTGTTTTAGAGTTAACGATGAGTTTACAGGGGTTAAAATTAGAACAATATTTTTAATTAACCAACTTTCTTGCGAAAAAAAGCAATATGTTTTTAAACATAGTAGAAAAAGCAACAATTCAGCCGGCCCTGCCAACTCGCTCGATAAATCAGTATTGCAGATAGATAAATGGCACAAGATCGCTTGAGCGAGCCTGAATCACAAAGAATATTACAGCAGCGAGCAACAGGCCTTGGGCAATCAGTGGCATCGCCGTGTAGGTCCTCGTCACGCCGCCTGTCCAGTTACCGGGAGCATAATGCATAGCCAGCCCCGAAAGCATCGCAAGGACAATCAGCATGTACCCTTCTATAAACTGAGGTGCGACAGACGCGTGAAAGTCACCGGCAATCTGGCCGAAGATTACTCCGAGTGTCTCGGGAGAGTCGGCTCTGAAGATTGTGAAGCCAATTACGGTGAGTGCAAAGGTAATTGCTATGTTGAATACGCGGGCCGGCGCGGTCCCCTTGATCCATTCAGGTGTTTTCCACCATGATTTCAGCGCCTTGTGAATGGCAAGCAGAGCCCCTTGATAGGCACCCCACAGCAGGTACATCCATCCTGCCCCGTGCCACAGGCCGCCGAGCACCATGGTAATGAAGTTGTTGAAATAGGTGCGGAACTTGCCGCGGCGGCTACCTCCGAGAGGAATGTAGAGGTAATCGCGAAGCCAAGTCGACAGGGAAATGTGCCAGCGTCGCCAGAATTCCGAGGGATTCTGCGACTTGAACGGCGCATTGAAATTCTGCTTGAATCTGAAGCCGAGAAGCAAGGCGAGACCTATGGCCATGTCGGAATAGCCCGAGAAATCGCAATAGATCTGGATTGTGAAACCGATACAACCCAGCAGTACCTCGAAACCTGAATACATGGAAGGATTGTCAAAAATGCGGTTGACAAAATTCCCGCTGATATAATCGGCTATAATCACCTTCTTGACAAGGCCGATCATGATGAGGAAAAGACCTTCGCTGATCATCTGCTGTGTGGCCCCGGTATTTTCTCTCACCTGAGGAAGCATGTCTTTGGCTCTCACAACAGGTCCGGCAAGCAGCGGGGGGAAGAATGTGAGGGAGAACGTGTAGTTAAGCAGATTCTTCTCAGGCTCCATGTCACGGCGGTAAACATCTACGATATAACTAATGGAGCGGAAAGTGATGAACGAGATGCCTGCAGGCAGGATAATGTCAAGCGCATCAAATGTCCCGCCCGAAAGCTGAGCCCAAGTTGAAAACAACAGATTGAAATACTTGAAATAAATCAGCATTCCTAAATTTGTGGCAATGTTCAGAAAGACGATGCCCTTGCGTACCCATGTTTTCGAAGTGACTCCGAGCAGGCGCCCCATGACATAGTCGCTGAAACATATACCGAGCAGGATATAGCTGCATTCCGCGCTCGATTTGTAATAAAAATAGAGAGAGAAGAGAATCGTCAGTACCATGCGCGTGCGCCGATGGTTGCGGAGCAGCTCATATATACCCATAAAGCCGACGAAAAGCAGCAGAAACAGACCTGTATTGAACAGCAGCGGCGAAGCCGGGTCATACAGGAGCTGCTTGCTGATCGCCGAAAAATCAAATTTGTCAAAAAAGTCAGTCATGACGTGTTGAGTTGAGAGGATAAGGAATTTAGAGAGAGGGTTTAAGTTGCTCCAGCAGAGCGTCGGTCATGAGATTTCCATGAATCTGATAACCTGAGAGTGTAAGATGGATATGATCGGTATTCATGTGCTTGTCGGCAATCCAGCTGTGTGACGAGCCGGTGCCACCTGCTACCTTATACCAGTCATATACCGGAATACCGTTATCCCGACCGTAGGCCACTATGATGTCGCGCATCCGCTTTACGTTGCCGTTGACTTGGAAAGATGTGTGACGTCTGCGACCGCGGCCGCGCTTGACTTTGCGATGACATTCCTGCGGTGTCACGAGCAGCAGTTGAGCCTCGGGGTTGCTCATCCGCATTTCCTTTACAAGCAAGTCTATGCTTCGGCGGAAGTCGCCGTCGGTAACGTTATTGAAGGCCTCGTTTGTCCCCATGCTCAGGATGATGAGATCAGGCTCGAACATTTCCGATACATCTTCTCCTACCCCGCCTATCATTGAATAAGTGGCGAAGGTTGCGCCGTTGTTGCCGATAACATGGTAGGCGAGTCCGGTATCGCCGAGAGATGCGTTGACGCCATGTATCGCTATACATTCCGGAGCTCTCAGGGTCAACTCCATGTCGGTATAACTGTCGGGGAAAGAAATCTTTATAGATTTATACTTGCCCGAGGCGTCGTAAAGAACAGGCTCGCCGTTCCCGATTGCTGACATCAATTCCAGAGTATCACCGGTATAATAGACTGTGAGCGCGTCAAAGCTTTCTTTTGTTTCTACTTTCAAAGTAAAATCTCCACATTCAGGCTGGATGGCAATTCCTGAAAAGCCCATGCGTGTAGGCCACGGAAGTTTGAGCAGGCGCGACTGCAGGAAATTGTTGCACGAAGTGATCTTGTAGTCAACCGGCTGGTTAGTTCCGGCAAGCTTGAAGGGAATCATCAGGCCGCGGCCACGCAGGTGGTCAAATGTATTCCCGAGACGGGTCCGGGTCACTGCCGTTCCCATATCGGCCTGCTGATGCGAGTCTCCTATATGGACTATTGTGACGGGACAGGAGTCGGCGGCCGCAAAAACTTCGGCAAGGACGCTCCAGTCGGCTCCGTTCATGTCGATGTGATTGTCATCAAGTGCGATATATGACGGATATGTGACCGTCGGGACTGTATTGCCTGCTTCTACAAGCGGGTTCTCGCGCACATCGCTCTGGGTATTGTCTGCCCCGGCATCGGCCGAGACGAATAATCCCATTGCAATAAGTGTCAGTAATTTAATTTTATTCACCATTTATGGATTTTAAGAGAGAAGTTACAAATATTTCGGCAAGAGCCTTTCCGCCCTTGTGATTGAGGTGGATGTAGTCCGAGTTAACCAGACCGCGGCGATGCCAGTCGACGACGGCGCCGTTGCCGCCCATTGCTTCACGCATGTCCCAGAACAACGACCCGGTGCGACGCGCAATCTCGCGCTGCGCCTTGACCATTGCCGGAGCGGTTGACATGGAACCCACGTTTGTGCCCTGCTTCTGTCCGCGGTCGCCGATACCAAGCAACAGGATCGTTGCATCGGGATAGCAGGCCTTGATTTCATTAACGACCTCAATCATGGCTTTGGTATAATTGGTATAGCTATGCTGTTCCGAAGACAAGGCATTGATACCGAATTCCAAAATTATAAGGTCATAATCGATATATCGCCTCATCTGCCCTACAAGGTCATGATTTAGTTTGCGGTGACTGATACCGCTGTTACCTCTGAGAGACATACAGTCAAGTTTGACACCTGCAGGCGTCTCAAGCCAGTTGCCGAGCGATATCAACCCGTCGATATTACTTACGATTGAAACCGAAGACATCGGACGGTCAATAACGATTGCCTGGACGTCGGTCGATGGCTCCACGTCAAACACCTCTTCGTAATCATCCGAACCCTTCACCGTGATTGTACCTGCGGCAGGAGCGATAAACAACAATGTGGTTTTAGTCCAGGAATCGACATGAGCCGGGCGTGATGATCCCTTGTAGCCTGTAGTGGCGCCCGACGAGCCTGTGTAATACATTCCTGAAAGGATTCGGTCGCCATCGCCTTTCATCTTCCTGATATCGTGATCCTTCCATCCCTTGCCTTCCTGTCTCACTGACTGACGGAAACCGGGAAATGCAGTATATGCGGTGAGGTACCCTACTCCGCTGCCGCCAAACTTCTCCTGAAGTCCGGCACGGATATCCTGTGTAAAAATATCCCCTTCGATGTATGAATCACCCAGAACGGCTATGCGGTAAGTGCCGCCGGTAATACCTTTTCTGATTGCGGCAAGACCCGAGCCGTCGTGACTGTAATCTTCGATCAAGACCACGTCATCCTTCCTCGGTGCTTCAAAATCATCGGGCAATTCCACCATAACGGTAACGTCAGGGACGGCTTCAACAGGGATAATTGCAGTATCAGGCCGCGCGTCACCGTTATCTTCCTGCTCAAGAAGCTGCAACTCGGGGTCAAGCTCCTCGTGCGTGATGTAGGTTTTGTCGCCTTGAGGGATGATATCGGCAAGCAGATTGAAATCCTTGAAATTGTTGTTGGTCATATCGCCCCACGGCAGCATCGACAGCACCGTGAGAGTCATCATTGCAGTGATCATAATCACGAATATTCCGCGAGGATTATTATTACCCGACATAGTTACCTCCTTTCATTAACGACTGATTCAACAATTTCAATGAGAGGGGCGGCCTTGGCCTCGGTTTCAAGCCATTCTTTGCGGGGATCGCTGAGCGCAGTTATCCCGCTGCCGGCATAGGCCGTGAAGCCGGTCTCGTCAAACTGTATGCAACGCAAGATCACATAGGACTCGACGCTATCATGCTCCGAGAACGTCAGATACCCGCCATAGCAGCCGCGCTCGTGGTTCTCGACACGGGCAATATCTGCAAGAGCGGCAGCCTTGGGATAGCCACCTACTGCAGGTGTCGGTGAAAGACGGTCGAGAATAGAACTTCTGTCGACTCCGTCCTTTATTTTCCCATTGATTCTGGTACACAGGTGCTGGATTGCACCGTAACGTAAAGTCTCGGTGGGCTTGACCTGCAGATTTTCTGAAAGCGGTTTCAGTACATCGACAATATAATCGGCAACCATCTGCTGCTCTTCGCGGTTCTTGTCGTCCCAATCCTCGCCGGCTCTTTTCGTGCCTGCGAGAGCCATTGTATCAAAATCATGACTACTTTCATTGCTGCGTAGGAGCAATTCCGGCGTGGCACCCATCCAAGCCCCGAGGCAGGGATGAAAGAAAAAATAGCAAAGCGCATCAGGGAATCTGTCGAAAAGACGATCTGCAACCTTTACCCAGTCAACATTGCTGCAATCGATATGTATCGTGCGTGAAATCACGGTCTTACCGCCAGTTATTTTAAGATTGTCTATAACATCGGCAAGATCGTTAAGATACTTTGATTCCGAAGTACTGCCGGGTAATGGAGCCGGGCAGAGACCGTCGGTAATTATTTCATCATTATCAATCGATAGCACTACACTTTCCTCTGAAAATTTATTCCAGGGAGTGACCTTAAAGACGTTGGAGGTAGTATACGGAACAACCTGGCCGCAGATTTCCACGACTTCATTTCCGGGCTTCCGATAGACTGCAACAGTAAGATTCTTATCAAGGGATTCCCGGAGGGCTTCCTTTATATATCTTTCAAATGACATTGGCTATAAGGTCGTAAGGCAGAGCCTCGACAATCTTTACATCATACATTTTACCGATTTCAAGCTCTCGGTCCTTTTTTACGAGTACTTCAGGGTCAACCTCGGGCGAATCATACTGCGAGCGGCAGATATAATATTCCTCATCCTCGCTGTCAACCACTACCCGCATGACACTTCCTATCTTTGCTTCATTGTGCTCAAGGGAAATCTCCTCCTGAATTGCCATTATGCGGTCGAGTCGCTCCTGCTTGACTTCCTGCGGAATATCATCCCTGAAATTGCGGGCGCCTGCTGTGTCGTCTTCTTCACAATATGCAAAAGCTCCCATGCGCTCGAATTTCTGCTCCTTGACAAAGTCAACCAGGCGCTCAAATGCTTCCTCGGTTTCACCGGGAAAACCGGTCATCAGGGTCGTGCGTATATGGATTCCGGGAACTTCACGACGTATACGGGCGAGCAATTCTCTCGTACCCTCCGCCGTGATGTGTCGGTTCATATTTTTCAGCACCGTATCGTCGATATGCTGCAGGGCAATGTCAAGATATTTGCAGACATTGTCATATCGCGCCATCACGGGAAGCACATCATAGGGAAAATTTGCCGGATAGGCGTAATGCAGTCTTATCCACTCAACGCCGGGAATCAGGGCCATCTTCTCGACAAGCTCGGCCAAGGCGCTGCGGCCATAAAGATCGTGCCCGTAGTATGACAGATCCTGGGCAATTATATTAAATTCTCGGGTGCCGTTCGCTACCAGACTCTTCACTTCATCGATGACGTCTTCTACAGGGCGCGACTTATATCGGCCTGTTATAAGCGGAATAGCACAGAAGGCACAGAATCTGTTGCAACCCTCGGCAATCTTGACGTAGGCATGATGAGATGGCGTGGTGACACTGCGTTCCGTCCCTGTGAGTGGACTCCCGGCGGCCGGCGCCACAGCTTCGATAATTCCGTCCCAGTCAAACTTGCCATACCAGCCGTCAACCTCGGGAATCTCCGCGGGCAACTCCTTGCGATAGCGCTCGCTCAGGCAACCCATGACATAGACTGCATCGATAACTCCGTCTTCCTTGAGACGACAAGCTTCAAGAATCTCATTGATTGATTCTTCCTTCGCGTCCCCGATGAAACCGCAGGTATTGATGACTACGGTTCCGCCGCTGAAGTCGTCGGCATTATGCAGTGCCTTGACGCTTGCACGTTCAAAACGTCCTATCAGACGCTCGGAATCGATGAGATTCTTTGAGCATCCCATCGTTATGACGTTTACCGTCGGTGTTTTCATCTCAGCGGTTGCCGAAAAGTGATTCTACAAATTCACGACGGTTGAAAACCTGCAGGTCCGAAATGCCTTCGCCCAGGCCGATATACTTAACCGGGAAACCAAACTGGTCACTGATGCCGATTACGACACCTCCCTTGGCCGTTCCGTCGAGCTTGGTGACTGCAAGATGGGTAACCTTGGTAGCCTCGCTGAACTGGCGAGCCTGCTCAAAGGCGTTCTGGCCTGTAGAGCCGTCAAGTACCAGAAGCACTTCCTGGGGCGCTCCGGGAACGACCTTGTCCATCACACGTCTGATTTTTGAGAGCTCTTCCATCAGTCCCTTCTTGTTGTGAAGGCGACCTGCTGTGTCGATTATCACAACATCGCTTCCCTGTGCGACAGCAGAGGAAAGCGTGTCGAAGGCTACAGAAGCCGCGTCCGATCCAAGCTGCTGCTTCACAACGGGAACGTCGGCTCTGCGACCCCATTCGTCAAGCTGTTCGATTGCTGCGGCACGGAATGTGTCGGCCGCGCCGAGCATGACCTTGTAGCCGGCTTTCTTATATTGATAGGCAAGCTTACCGATTGTGGTGGTTTTGCCTACCCCGTTGACGCCGACAACCATGATTACATATGGCTTCGGGCCCTCGGGCAGTGTAAATTCTCCGGTCGACGATGTGCCGTTTTCGTTCTCGGCAAGCATGGAAGTAATTTCCTCGACGAGCATGTCGTTGAGCTCGTCCATGCCCATATATTTGTCGCGCGAAGCGCGTTCCTTGATGCGGTCAATAATGCGGAGCGACGTCTCGACACCCATATCGCTTGAAATAAAGATTTCCTCGAGCTCGTCGAGGAAGTCTTCGTCTATCGAACGTCGTCCAATGAATGCTCGTTTCAGACGCCCGAAAACACCTTCTTTTGTCTTCTCGAGACCTTTGTCGAGTGTCTGCTTTTTTTCCTTTGAAAATATACTGAAGAACCTCATTTACTATCTGTATTGTTTGTGCTGATTTTATCATGCAAAGGTACGCATTTTCCACGACCTTGACAAGAGATTTCAACTTTCCGGCAAAAAAAGTTTCCTCAACTTAAAAATACCGGTCGGCAGCCATCGATATTCGCCGCTAATACTTAATTTTGTAGTGTATATGGATAGCGTATTTAAATTAGAACACCCGCTGCGGAGTGCCGACGATCTCGAGCGCCTGATATTGCGCGTTGGATTCCTGCCCTATTTTGCAGGCTCGATAAAGGGTTTCTCGGTCGAGGAATTGACTCATCCCTCTCTCCTGTGGGAATTGAATGACGGCCCTTGGAGTTGGAAGGGCGAGATTGTGCGCCGCTGGAACTGCGCCTACGGAAAATTCTCCAGGCGCAAGGCCGCCTATATCAGCCTCGATCTGTTTCCTCATTTCTTAAACTACCGCAGGTATATCTACAGTCATTACAACAAAAGCACCGACTACGACACTGATTCCCGCCTGCTTGCTCTGATAAAGGATCACGAATCCTTGCTTTCGCGCGAACTGAAGAAGCTGGCCGGCTTCACTCGCCCCCGTGCTAAAGGACTGTCACCTCTGGAAAAGATCACGGCGGCAAAGCTCCCGGCAGCCGATGCTGGATTTGACCCGGCTATGGCACGCCTGCAGATGGGTGGCCAAGTCGTTATAGCTGATTTTGAATATGATACCGACAGCAAAGGCAATCAACGTGGCTGGGGTATTGCTCGTTATACGACTCCCGAGGCATTATACGGCGAAAATATTGCCACTGCCGGATGCCAACCGTTTGAATCCTACGATATTATAAGTGAGCACATAGCCTCGCTTAATATTCCGGGAGTCACGCGAAAGGATATCGACCGCATGATTAATTTCTGATTGTAAAAAAGTGAAATTGATTTAAAATTGCTGAAATGCGACTTTCAGAACAGGTTTGTGGCCATTAGGGATTGAAACGTATGTTTTAAAATAGTAACTTTGCACAAAAATTCGTTTAATGAAAATCGGCAACATAGATCTCGGTGAACGTCCCATAGTTCTCGCGCCCATGGAGGACGTGACTGACGCCCCTTTCCGGCAGCTCTGCCGCGAGATGGGGGCTGCCCTGGGCTACACCGAGTTTGTCAGTGCCGATGCTCTTGTCCGCAACATAGAAGCCACCACTCGCAAGCTTAAGCTGACCGACGAACGTCCTACAGCAATTCAGATTTATGGTCGCGAAGTTGGGCCGATGGTGGAGGCGGCTGTTATGGCCGAAGAAGCCCGTCCCGATTTCATTGATCTGAATTTCGGCTGTCCCGTTAAAAAGATTGCCGGCAAGGGTGCCGGCTCGGGCATGTTGCGCAATGTCCCCCTGCTGCTCGAAATCACCCGCGCGGTCGTCGATGCTGTAAAACTGCCCGTCACTGTTAAGACCCGTCTCGGCTGGGATCACGAATCCAAGATTATTGTCGAACTTGCCGAGCAACTCCAGGATTGCGGCATCGCAGCCCTTACTGTTCACGGACGCACACGCTCTCAGATCTACACCGGCTCGGCCGACTGGGACATGATTGCAAAGGTCAAGAACAATCCGAGGCTCACGATTCCTGTTATCGGCAACGGAGATATCTGCAACGGTCCCCAGGCAGCCCGCGCTTTTGAGCAATCAGGTGTTGATGCCATCATGGTGGGACGCGCATCAATAGGCGCTCCCTGGGTTTTCCGTGAAATAACCGGCTACCTCCACGGCGATGAAACCCCGGTAACGACCGAGCAGAAAATGCAGATAATGTTGCGTCTCGTCCGTGAAAGTGTTGAGCGTCTCGGAGAAATCCGCGGTATTCTGCACATTCGCCGTCATCTCGCAGCCTCACCTCTGTTCAAAGGTATTCCCGATTTTCGATCAACTCGTATAGAGATGCTCCGTGCATCGACGATCGGCGAGCTTAAGGACATTCTCTCTAAAGTCGCCACCGATTATCTAAAAATTCCAAAAGGTACATTCTAATTGATATGAACAAGTTAAGTGCTCTGATAATTTTCTTTTTAACATCACTCCTCGCGAGTGCAGCCGACATTGCCGACTACCGCCTTGAAGTGGAAAACTTTGATCAGCTCAAGGTTTCCAACGGCGTCAATGTTGTCTACACCTGCTCGGAAGACTCCGCCGGCTGGGCCTGTTTCTCGTGTTCACCCGAGATGGCCGAGCTTCTCATGTTCACCAACAATAAATCCCAGCTCCACATTCAGGTTGATTTGCAGGACGAGGTTATAAAGGACCTCCCGACAATTCATGTTTACTCCCATGGACTGACCAAAGTGGAAAACAGCGGCGACTCAACCGTGATTGTCGAGAACAACTGCGTGGTTCAGAATCTCAAGATACGCCAGATTGGCAACGGCATGATTATTTTCAACGATATCCAGGCCGGCTCGGTTGAAGCTACGATCAGCACCGGCAAAGGCCATCTCGTTCTCAGCGGTAATGCCGGCCGCGTAAAGCTCTCTAACGTCGGTACAGGTCCCATCGAGGCCGGTAAACTCCTTGCCCGCAACGTCAAGGTCATCATGCTTGGCACCGGCGGCATCGACTGCAATGCCGGCGAATCCATCAGCATCTACGGCGCCGGCAGCGGCAAGGTCTACTATGCCGGCAATCCGGAAAAAGTCACCAACCGCTCTCTCGGCGTCAAAGCGTTTCCTGTTGATAGTTCCCACTGATAATGGGCGACCCTCCCTCCCTTAAACTACGCACGGCGCGCACTCTGAAGTGGAACGTCATCGACCGCGTCGCCACTCAGGTGCTCTATGCCGTTACCGGTATTGTCCTTGCGCGGCTGCTCTCACAGGAAGACTTCGGTCTTGTGGGAGCGGTACTTGTTTTTCAAGCCTTCGCATCCTTGCTTGTCGACAGCGGTTTCTCATCGGCTCTCGTGCAGCGTAAATCTCCCGGTCAGAACGATTATTCAACCGTCCTGTGGTTTAACATGGCCGTCGCCTCTGCAATATATTTCATCCTTTATTTTGCCGCGCCGCTTATCGCAAGATGCTTCCAGAACGACACGCGCCTCATTCCCCTCTCGAGAGTGATGTTCCTCACTTTCATCCTCAACGCCTCCTCCATCGTGCAGGTCAACCGCCTGATGAAGAAGATGGAAATGAAGATGGTAGCTGTCTCCAACTCTCTCGGGCTCGCAATCGGTTCGGTCGTCGGTATTATACTGGCCTTGAAAGGCTATGGAGCCTGGGCAATCGTGTGGCAAAGTATCGCCCTCGCCGGGGTGAAATCTCTCGTTTTGTGGACTACTCAGCGTTGGATTCCCTCGGCGGTATTCTCCTTTAAGATACTGCGCAGCTACTTCAACGTGGGCTCCCGCATGATGTTCACCTCTTTTCTGAACACAGTCTTCATGACCATCTATTCATTTTTTATAGGCAACCGTGTCGGCATGGTTCCTCTGGGCTATTACACCCAGAGCGACAAATGGAGCAAGATGGGTGTGATGTCTGTCTACCAGGTGATAACATCCTCTTTTCTACCTACACTCTCGGCCGTGCAGGACGATCCCGATCGCTTTGAAAGAGTCAGCGGCAAGATGAACCGCTTCACATCATATATTGTCTTTCCCGCCTTCTTAGGCCTCATCATAATGGCGACCCCCATTTTCCACGCTCTTTTCGGCACAAAGTGGGATCCTTCGATAATCCTTTTTCAGCTTTTGGTCCTCAGGGGCATTTTCACAATATTTATCGGCTACTATAACAACATCCTGCTTGCCCTGGCCCATGTCAAGACTATCATGTGGATGGAAATCCTCCGCGACAGCGTCGCTGTTATTGCCCTGGTCGCCACGCTGCCCTATATGGCACTGACGCGTCCCGACAATCCTGTCTGGGGAATATCGATCCTGTTGTACGGTCAATTGTTGGCTTCAGCCGTCACATGGCTCGCGACACTGATAGTGATGGCCCGTCTCACCAAGCGTCCACTCGTCAGATATTTCACCGACATGCTTCCCTATCTGATGCCCTCGCTGGTCATCATGACGATTATGAAATTTGC
>CAYVTB010000003.1:0-45941 GCA_964454365.1 uncultured Bacteroides sp.
GAGTCGATGTTCCATGCGTCGGCGGCGTCGAGCTTGTCCTGCAGCTCGGCCTGGCGGGCGATGAGCGCGTCCATCTTGTCGGGATCCTCGAGCACATCGGGATCGCCGAAGGCGGCGTTCACGGCGTCAAACTCGGCCAGCAGGTCCATGATGGGCTGAACACCTTCGCGCACGACCTCGATGACGGTCTTGTCGGGGTCGAGCTGTGGTTCCTGTTCCAGGTAACCTACGCTGTATCCCGGCGAGAAGACGACTTCGCCCTGGAAGTCCTTGTCGACCCCGGCGATAATCTTCAGCAGCGACGATTTACCCGAGCCGTTGAGACCGATGATACCGATCTTGGCACCGTAGAAGAATGAAAGATAAATGTTTTTGAGAACTGTTTTCTGGGGAGGGTAGGTCTTTGAAACGCCTACCATCGAGAAAATCACTTTTTTGTCGTCGGCCATTTTGTAGCGGATTATAGGTTATTTGCGGCGGGGTGCATATCTCACGGGGTAGTCGACACGGACCTTGCCGTTGACGATGTTGTTGAGTTTGGCGCGGTTGAGGGCCTTGCGGATTCCCGAGACGTGGTCCATGTAGACCTTGCCCTCGAGGTGGTCACACTCGTGCTGGACAATACGGGCCAGGAAGCCCGAGATTTCCTCGCTGTGTTCCTTGAAATCCTCGTCGAGCCATGAGAGACGGATGTGTTCAACGCGGTCGACATCTTCGCTCAGGCCCGGCAGGCTGAGGCAACCTTCGCCGCGGGTAACTTTCTCGCCGTCGAGAACCTCGACGCGCGGGTTTATCAGTGTGAGCTTGCGCCCGGCACATTCGGGAAATGTTTCGGAGATAGGATCGGCGTCGATTACGACGATGCGGTCGTTGCGGCCGATCTGGGGAGCGGCGAGTCCGACGCCTTCCGAGGCATACATTGTCTCGTACATATCGGCCACCAGCTGCTTGAGCCCGGGATAGTCGGGGGTGATGTCGGTCGACACCTTTCTGAGCACGGGATGGCCATAGAGATAGACAGGCAGTTTCATTTATTTACAATATTTACTTTGAAGATAATCGTTAAGCAGAATCGTGGCCGAGATTTCATCGACCAACGCTTTGTCGCGGCGCGCCATTTTTCCGAGGCCGCCGTCGAGCATGGCGCGATGGGCGAGCACCGAGGTGAAACGCTCGTCGTAGAATTCTATGGGCAGGGGCGCCACTTCCTTGCGCAGGCGGTTGATGACAGGAGTGAGATAGCGCATCGACTCTGAATCCTCGCCGCGCATGGTCGTGGGATGGCCCACGATGATTGCGTCGACGGCTTCGCGCGCGATATAGTTTTTCACGAATGTGATCAACTCCGGGGTAGGGACGGTGGTGAGTCCTCCCGCGGCAATGCGCAGGGTGTCGGTGACAGCGATGCCACACCGACGGCGACCGAAATCTATGGAGAGTAATCGTCCCATTTACACTGCAAAGGTACAACTTTTTCCGCTAATTTCGGGGCTGCCGCTACGGAAAGCATTGCGGGAGAGTCGCGGGAAGAGCTTTAACCGGGTGTAAAAGTTAAAATATATTAAACGAACGAATTTTCTTGCTTGAAAAGTATGTTGTATAACATAAAAGATGTATCTTTGCATAGTTTTTCATGGTATTAGATTTAAGGTAAGAAGATTATTCGTCGTGATGACGGATAATTTTTTTCTTATATCTACCTATTAAAAATAGATTTTCTTAATGCAATGATTAATAAAACCTTAATTTCCAGTAGGTTTATTATATCATCGTAAAAAAAGAGCCCGGCATGTCGCCGGGCTCTAATTATTTACGAGGAGCTTTCTCGCATTATTTCACAAGGACTTTCTGCTTGCCGATGATGTAGAATCCGGGGGCGAGGCCGCGGATGTCATCGGCTGTTGCCTCCTGATAGAGGAGAACGCCTTCGATGGTGTAGACCGAAACGGGGCCTGCCGAGATGCCTTCAGTCGAGAAGATGCCGTTGTAGCAGGCGATTACGACACACTTGGCGGTCACGCCGCTGCCGTCGGCAGCCTCAGCTGTGATGGTGGCTGTGCCCTCGGGCTTGATGACGCTCACGAGGCCGTCTTCGGTGACGGTTGCGACAGTCTCGTTGTCCGAGCGCCAGTTGACGGTCTTGTCAGTGGCATTGTCGGGGAGGACTGTAGCCGTGAGGGTGAATTGGGTGCCTTCTTCAGCTTCGATCTGATATTTGTCGAGCAGGATTGCCGAAACCGAGATTGTGGGAGGCACGCCGGTGACGGTTACAACGCAGGTGCCGCGGGCCGAGCCACACTGAGCGGTGATGATGCAGGTACCACCTGAAACGGCGGTTACATTACCTTCGCTGTCGATTGTGGCAATCTTGGGATTATTGGACGACCATGTAGCAAACGGGTTGGTCACATTCTCGGGCAGAATCTCCATCGAGAGCTTCACTGTCTCGCCCAGGACGACGGTGACATTGGAAGGCACGACGGTTACCGATGTGGCGGGGATACCCTTGGGCAGCACGGTGATGCTGCAGGTTGCTTCAAGATCGTTGGCGGTCTTGACGGTCACGACGGCCTCGCCTTCGCCGACGGCTTCAATCTTGCCGATAGAGCTGACGGTGACAACGGCGGGATTGGATGTCGACCAAGTCAGTGACGAGATGGAACCGGCAGGCTCAACTGTGGCGGAGAGATAGCGGCTGTCCTCGACCTCCATTACGAGATGGTCAAAGCTGATTTTAACCGATTCGGGCATCTGGGTCATGATTGTCATGGAGCAGGAAGCCGATGCGCCGCCGGGAGATGTGGCGGTAATGACGGCTTTACCCGGGGCTACACCGATAACATAACCGTTGTTGTCGACAGTAGCGATTTCGGGAGCCGATGTTGTCCACACGAGCGAGGGATCTTTCACGTCGGCAGGCGTCAGGGTAGCCGTGAGACGGTAGGATTCCTTGGCATAGATGTAGTGCTCGGAGACATTGAGAGCAATCGAGGTCGGATAAACGGGGTTGACCGTAATTACCGACTGGGCTTTCTTGCCATCGGCAGTCGCGACAGTGACGGTAGCAGTGCCTGCTTTCACGCCGGTGATCTTGCCGGTGTTGTCCACGGAAACCACCGAGGCATCGGAGGAGGTCCATGTCAGAGTGCTGTTCTGCACATCGGCGGGAGTGATGGCGGCGGTCAACTGATAGCTGTCGCCGACATAGAACTTGAAGCTTGTGGGAGTGACTGTCACCGTCTCGGGGTAGACCGGATTGACAGTCACGGTACACTTCGAGGTGAGTCCGTTGACTGTGCGGGCGGTGATCTCAGCGGTGCCTTTAGCAACGGCCTTGACGTTGCCGGCTTCATCGACGGTAGCGACAGCGACGTTGGAGGATGTCCAGGTCACACTCTTGTCTGACGCGTTGGCGGGGCTGATAGTGGCCGAAAGAGTAATCTGCTGGCCGACGTACATGTTGGCACGGTCGGGGGTCACGGTCACGCCTGAGGGAAGGGAAGCGACGGCTTGGTCATATTCCTGCTGGGTGACGATGCGGATTTCCTTGGGGGAGCCGGCAGCCACGCGCAGGTAGGACTTGTTGGCGGGGAGATATTCGATATTGGCGGTCACGAAGCCCAGGGAACCGTCGGCGAGCGTACCCAGGACGCGCATGGTGTTGGGATCGTAGGGCGTCAGATTCAGGTGGGTCTTCATGTGGTTCTCGAAGTATACACCCGAGAGCAGGTTGCCGCTGACAGCGGTGGCGCTGCCGCCGAGATCCATGCGGTTGTCATAGGGTGTAACCGAGGCACACTCGATCACGCAGGCTGTGCCGCCGGGAAGCACACCCTCGACAGGCTTGAGCACTGCCATGCCGTAGTTACAGGTGGTCACGACATAGATTTTCGTTGTGCTCGATTTGGGCTTCATAGGGAAGGAGGCATACATGGGTTCATAGTATTTTCCTCCCGATGTGATAGAGGGCTTGATGCCGAAGAAATAATCCTGGTTGTCGTTGATAGGCTTGATCCACCATTTGCGGCGGTTGCCGGTAGCCTCGGTCGACATGGTGCCCTCGGCGGAGTCAGACGAATTGGCGTCGCCGAGATATTTGACCATCGAGCCGTCGCGACCATAGGCAAAGTAGGTACCGTCGTTGTTGGCGCGGATTGTCACGTTGTGGTCAATGATCTGGTTGATACCAGTGCCCTGGGCAAGGATATCATATTCCTGGCCCCCTTTGTTCTGGAAATAAAGTACAGTAGCAGGGTCACAGCAAGCCTTGTCAAAACCTTTCCAAAGCTGGATGGCGAGAGCGTCAACCGACGTTGTGTTGGGGTCGACATGGCCCTTGTTGTCGGTGATGTAGACATAGCGGGCAGTCTCGTAGTTTTGGACGCGATAGTAACCGTCGCCATTGAGCTGCGCTGCGAGCGGAAGAGTGCCTGCAATGACCGCAAGAATAAGTGGTAAAAATTTTTTCATAGAATAATACACGGTGTATATTTAAGTTCCATTTCACGATCGCCGCTCATCGCGGAGAGGCGGCAACCGGCGTTTTTGATTAACTAAATTCACACTTGCCGTGTTGATGCCAACAGAAACGATGGCCGACAAACGACAAGTGTGAATATAGTCTCAACGGAATTCAGGACTGAATATTGTACTGATCCGTCAGTAGTTTACGCGAAATCAGTCTTCGGCGATGCAGATAGCAACGCGGTTCTTGACGGTTTCTGCATAAGGCTGATCCTCGGCTTCACCCATGCTCTTAACGGTGATGCGGTCCTTAGCGATGCCGAAGTCCTTGATAAGGGTGTTGGCAACGGTCTGGGCGCGCTGGTTAGAGAGGCGCAGGTTGATAGCGAGTGTACCGGTGCCCTTGTCGGCATAACCGGTGATGACAACCTTGGCATTGGGATGCTCGTTGAGGTAGTTTACGAGGCCGTAAACCTTGGCCATCTCAACCTTCGAGATACGGTAGTTGGAGATGGTGAAGAAGATATCGGTGCGGTAGGGAGCGGGTTCGGGGTTGACGTAAACGGTGTCAACAACCTGAACGGGCACTTCTACGATGCGTTCAACGATCTTCTCGACAACGACGGGTTCCGGAGCGGGAATAACGGTGACAACCTTGGTCGACTTCTTGCCGAAGGTGTAGCGAACACCTACGAGACCGTTGAAGTACCAGTCGGCGTTGCCGGCTTTCTTCGAGTTGTAGCCGTCGGGGAGAACGTTGGCCTGGAGTTCGAGACCCAGAGCAACGTGCTTGGAAACATTGAAGTTGAGGTCAACGCCAAACTGGCCGAGGAAGCGGGTCTTGGTGCCGTTCCAGAGCAGGCCGAGCATGGGGATGTTGTAGTTATCCTTCATGAAGGCAGCGTTGATAGTGTTGGCTTCGTCGTTCTTGTAACCGATGTTGACGCCAACACCGCCGAAGATGTTAACATCGACGAGACGGTTGGCATCGTAACCGCCGAGGATGTTGGTCATGTCAAACATTACGTTAGCGGTAGGAGCAACATAGTTCCATTTCCACTTGTAGGTATCACCGTTGATTTCGCTGATACCGCGGCTTCTCCAGGAGTTTACAGCGATGCGTGCACCGATGTAGGGGTTGAATTTGTATCCTACGGCTAACTGAGCGTTGGGTGCAGCGAGACGACCGAAGGAACCTTCACCGAGTGTTTCCTGACCGCCAAACTGACCCTGAATAAACCAGTGAGGATTGAAGGTGTATGAAACCACCTCTTCAGCCTCCTGGGCTCCTGCTGTGAGCGAGCACAGGGCAACAGCTGCAGAAAGTAAGATTTTATTTAATTTCATCTTGATTCAGTTTAATGTTTTTGTAATAGAAATTATCACACCTTATCTTCTTATTCAACTGTGAAGTAGAAGCGGGCGGTTGAAGTTACGCCGAGGTAGTCAACTGCAGTGTAGAGAATTTCGTAGGTGTGGCCGGGCTTCATGCCAGCGGTGTTGATAGCGAAGCGACGCTGGTTGCCGGGACGGACTTCAGCAAGGTAGGTGGTGTTGTTGATGTCCTTGAGTTCGGCGAGAAGAGCGGCGTCACCACCCTGAGCAGATGCCTTGGTAGCGTTGTCGATAACGTTGGTGCAGGCAACGAGCTTCTTGTAGGCGGGGGCGATGATTTCACCGGTGTAGGAAGTAGCGTAGAGAGTTACTGCGTTACCGCCGGCGCGCTTGAACGTGGTGGGACGGTTTACATTACCGCTGAGGAAGTGAACACCGTTACCGTTGTGGTACAGCATGGTGGGCTGCAGGTAGTGGTTGGGGTTCTCAAATACGTTGTTGATGCGGTTGGCAAGACGGTTGTAGTAGTTGATGAAACGGTCGAGCTTGTCGATGTAGGAACCGGTGCGGTTGTTGATTTCGTTTTCGATATCCTTGATCATGTCAGCGATCTGGTCGTTGATCTGGCCTTCGAGTTCGGCGAGAACGCGTTCAACTTCGCTGTTAACCTGGTCGAGAACAGATTCGATAGATTCCTTGTAAGCGTTCTGGATGCTTTCGTTCCAGTCACCGATCTTCTCGTTGAACTGCTTCTGGATTTCAGCGAGGAATGCGTCAACGGCATCCTTGTTAACCTGGCCGGTCATTTCGGTTGTACCGATCTGGTTGCCTGCTTCGTCCTTAACTACACCGGTAACGGTAACGGTGAGATCGCCTTCATAAGAGAGTTCGATTTCGTCGATAGAGATATCGAGAGTAGCGTTGATGCCGCTGATGTCAACCTTGACGCCCGAGAGGTCAACTTTGAACTTGTCGGTATCGATGTTGAGGATAGCTTCGCCCAGCGGGTCGATGATGGGGAGCTTGTGGTTGAAGCTCTTGTCATAGAGGAAGCCGAAGGACAGGGGCTTGAAGGTAGCGGCAGCGATGCTGTAGTTGGAGTAAACAGCGTAGTCCTGACCGTTAACGTTCCAGGCAGCCTTCAGAGCGTAGGCGGGAAGGGTGTTGTAGAATTCGTCGAGGACGGCACGCATCAGCGAAACGAGATTGGTGCGGAGGTTGCTTCTTCTATCCTGGAGGATGTTCTTCATTGAAGTCTTCAGGTTGTCGTGGATGTAGACAGCTGTCTTGTTGATAGCTTCCTGAGTAGCGGGGAGGGTAGCGTCGGCTTCATAGAAACCGTTGTTGTTGCCACCGCCGCGGCTGTAACCGAACGACAGGAGTTCCTGGCTGGGACGGAGGTTGCGGAGTTCAACACCGGCTTCCTGGTCGAGGCTGTTCACGAGGGGCAGAGTCTGACCGGCGAAGTTGATGTTGTTGGGGTTGATAGTAACGAATACCTTACCCATGTTGCCGTCGCCTTCTTCGAGAAGGAGGGCGCCGTTTTCGATGGTGACGTGGGTGTAGTTAGAAGCTTCGAGCATGCGGAGCTCGTCAGCGGTGATTTCGTTTTCGTTGTTGAAGGTAGCGAAGCTCTGTACGCTGGGGAATTCATAGGTCTGCTTTTCGCTCTGGCCGTGATAGTTCACGAGCATGTTGGACTGGATGCCGATGGGGAGCGAGAAGGTGCCGTAGAGGGGGTTGAAGGTGCCCTGAACGAGGATACCGGTGATCAGCGAGTTGAGGCGATCTTCGAGCTTGAGGAGCTTGTTGACCTGTTCCTGAAGGGTTGCGATAGCGGCTTCGTTGGCAGCAACGCGGGCGGTCAGGTCGTTGATGTCCTGGGTGAGGGCGGTGTTAACAGCGTCGATCTTACCGTCAAGGTCGTTGAGCTTGTTGGTGAGTTCAGTGTTGACAGAATTGATCTGGTTAACGATGTCGGCGCACTGACCCTTGAGGTCGCGGATTTCGTCAGCGAGGGGCTTGAGACCTTCGCAGTCACCGATGAGGCCTTCGAGAGTGCTGATGCTTGCGAGGTTGGCCTGAGCCTGGTTGTAAGCGTCGATAGCCTTCTGCTCGGTAACGGAGAGGCGTGTTTCGATGTTGTCGAGACGAGTCTTGATCTGAGCGATTTCTGCAACGGTAGTCTCAACGGCTGCGAGACGAGTCTCGAGATTGGCTACAGTGCTTTCGAGAGCTACGATGCGGGTCTCGTGGTCACCGGTCGTTGTCTGGAGAGCGGTGATCTCGTTCTGGATGTTGGTGATATTATTGTTGATAGTGACGATGTCGGCAGCGAGAGCGTCGGTAACGAGCTTGATGTCGGCCTGGAGAGCCTGGATAGCAACGTCGATGAGGGCGTTAACTTCGTCCTCGGTGAGGCCGGTGCCGTCGTTATATACGCCGTTCTTGAGGTCCTCGATGAGCTGATTGTAGTTAGCGGTCAGGTTGTTGACGATAACGGTGAGGTTGCCGAGATCTGTGGTCAGCTGGCCAACGGTTGTAACGAGGGTGGCAATCTGAGCGAGGTCGTCAGCAATGTCTTCGGCTTTAACATAGCCGTCGAGATCGTCGGCGGTGAGGAGGCCGAGGCCCTTGTAGTAGTCAACACCTACCTTAGCTAACTCTTCTGAGAAGATGCGACGAACGTCGTCGGCAGTTACCTTGGTGCCGAGGTCGATCAGGATCTGAGAGATCTGACCGCTGATGGTCTGGATATCCTGCTTGTTTTGGTCAATGCGGCCGTTGGCTTCATTGATTTTGACAATCAGGTCAGCGATCTTCTGCTGACATTCGGTCTTACAAGCTTCCTGAGCTGCCTTGAGGGTTTCGAGTTCGCTTGAAAGCTTATCAATTTTGAGCTGCAGATCTGCATCGCCCACTTGAATCTCTTTCTTGAGATCCTCAGAGGTGTCCTTGCACGATGTGAATGTAGCGCAGCCGGCACCACAAACGGCCGCCAGCAACAACACATTGATAAATTTCTTATTCATCTCTTTTGAATTAGTTAAAAATATTATTGTTATTTAAGTTTCAATAAGTTAAGGCTTAGGATGTATCACAGCATGAATTTCCCGGGCGCAGCTCCCCCGGAAGGCCAGTGGGGGCTGTACAGGTCTAAATATCCAATTTTATGAATACCTTCCATGTGCGTTAATACACAATAGTATAATTACTTCTAAATATCGATATTATTTTAAGCGACAAAATTAATACTTTTTTTCATATAAACCAATTTTGAAATAGTTTTTTATTAAAAAATGTTTTGGGCACATTTTTTCAGGAGGCCGGCCACAGTCGCACACCCCCATGGAAATGCGGGAATTATTGATAATTCTAAGGGTTTTGTGGCCTGACAGGAAAAAACATTAGCACTTTCAACCAATATCAAGATTTTTTTACAAAAAAAGTGCTATATTTGCACCAAATTATGACTGCGCCACCCGGGACCCCGGGCCCGTAGAATACACATTAATTATATAGAACAAAATGACAAAGATTAAAACAGCGGTTTTTCTTTTAGTCGGCCTGGCATCGGCCCTGTTCACTGCCACGGCTCAGAATACTGAACTCCCCTCAGGCCAGGAGCCGGCCCGCAAGAGCCTGGCGGCCATGTGCAAGGAGAATAATATACTCAACAAGCTCGACCTGGGCTTCACCGTCGGGACCACCGGCCTCGGCTTTGAACTCGGCACCCCTATTACCGACTGGGCACGCCTGCGTGTCGGCGCGAGCTTCATGCCGCCGTTCAACGTGCCGATGCACTTCGGTATCACGACCTACACCGACGGAGCTGTCCACAGCGGCAATTTCGGCAAGATCAAGGACCTGATGTATAACCTTTCGGGCTACGAGATGGACGACGTGGTCGACGTCGACGCCAAGGCCAACATGGTCAACTTCAAGTTTATGGTCGACGTCTATCCCCTGCCTGCCAACCGCCACTGGCACGTCACCCTCGGTATATTCACCGGTCCCCGCCGCATTGGCAAGGCCATCAACACCATGACCGAGATGCCGAGCCTGCTCGCCATCAGCATGTACAATCGCCTCTATGACTACACCGTCAACGACGGCTTCATCGACAACCCTATCTACAACGACATCTATCTCGACCCCGACCAGGCCGACATGATCAAGGAAAAATTTGAGGAATACGGCCGCATCGGTATCCACATCGGCGACTACAAGGACGGCTCGCCCTACTACATGGAGCCCGGCAAGGACGGCACCGTCCGCGCCAAGGCCTATGTCAACTCGGTGCGCTACTTGACGGCCCTGGGTTATAACACCGCCATCAGCGCCGACAAGCGCTGGAATATCTCGGTCGACGCCGGCGCTCTCTTCTGGGGCGGCAGCCCGCGCGTCATCAACCACGAAGGCGTCGACATGACCAACGAGCTCATCAACGTCCGCGGCAAGGTAGGCGACTACCTCGACCTGATGAAATCCCTCAAGGTCTACCCCATCCTCGAATTCAAACTCTCCTACACCTTCTTCTGATAAAAGAAATCCGGAATAAGTTGTGCGCCACCTTCAGCATTGAGGGTGGCGCACGTTTTTTTCAGATAAGACAGCTATTAGGAAAATTATTTTTGATGCGGCGCGGGGCCGTATAAGTTGGGGTAGGTTGTGCCCGGCATGCTGCACCAGCGTAGCAAGACAATCCACCCGGCGACCGGAATGAGACCTATGAGAATCCAGTAACCTTCCTGGCCGGTATCGTGCAGGCGGCGTATCGTCAGCCCGAGCGCGGGCACGGCGAGAGCAAGGGCCGACAGCCCGGCAAGGACGATAAGAATCCATCCGGCTGTGGTTGGCATAAGCAAAAGGCCGGCGCCCAAAGGGGCCAAAACAGCGCAGGCAAAAGCCAGCATCGGCCACCAGAACTCGGGACGCGACGCCCTGCCCGAAAAATTACAATAATTCTTCAGCCCCGCCGCCACCGCCCTCGGCAGCGTCACCCGGTTTTGCCTGCCTTCCTGTAGCATTAGTTAATGATTAAGTCGCTCAAATTGCCGTGGAACCAGTTTGAGCTTTAATGATGTCCTTAATGGTCAGAGTAGTCCCGCTGATGGCTCGGAGGCGAGGTGTTACTTATTTAAGAATAGAGGTATAATAAAAAAGAGTGAGCCATCTTCAGTAATTCCTACTACAGGCTCTGGACTGCCCATCAAACGAATTACGAAAAATCAACTCACTCTCAATCGGATATACGAGGTGCCATGCTGGCAGTGTATATACACGACCGAGAAAGAGCGTCATGTCGCTTGTCAGTTTGATGTCGAATTGTCCAGATTCGCAGTAGTGACTTGCTGAAACGCTTTTTTACTATGTCATAACAGTGTCCGCTCTCGGACACGGCATCGCAAAGTTATAAAGAATTTTCAGATAACGCTCATTGTGAGTTGATTTTTTTTGTAATTCTTACGCAATTTTCTGCCGATTCAAAGTTAAGGATAATGGCTGACTTGGCAGCCGTCCAAATTGTCCAAATCAATCCTCGGGGGAAGTGGCTTCTTCGGAGGAGCTGCTATAACCCGGAACATTTGAGATATATCTCATGCCGGCGTCCACGCGGCGCCCTTCGTCGGCGCCGGGAGTTGAGGTGTTGAATCCGCTTGCCATTATTCAATAATTAACGAAGTTATACCAGTGTCAGGGGCGGCGGTGTACTCGCCAAGAGAAAGCCCGCCGCGCTCGACGTCGGCGGCGATGAATGGGAAGCCTACGCGAAGCATCGAAAGCTGTACGAGGTCGCCGGCGCGCAGCTTGCCGTTGACTGACCGGGCGACGGTATACAGCCCGGCCCCGCGATGCGTCAGCGCAAGGACACGCCCGGGTTCCCAGGTGATTTTAACCTGTTGCCCCTCGGGGAGGGACGCCATGTCTGTGAATAGCTTTTTGTTGCTGAAATCCGAGTCGACGGCGATTTGCCCGGCTTTCAGACTGCGCCATGATTCATAGCCGAGGTATCGGGCGACGATGTCGAGGGTAGAGACGCGGGGGGTGTTATCATAGGGCAACACGCCCGTGAGGCGTTTGATTGTGTTGACCGAGAGCCGCTCTCCGGTCACTGATTCGATGTCGTGGCGCAGGGCCGCTGCACCGGCTGTGGAGGTGACGTCGCAGCCGGCCCGCTTGCTGAGCTGATTGATGACCGATGGTGATAAATGCATGGCTGACAGTTAAGGCGTGATTAGAGGCCGTCGATGGTTTTTTGGACGAGGGTTAGGAAGGTGGCGGCGTGGGCGCCGTCCATCTGGGTGTGGTGGAACTGGAAGGACACTTTTAGGGTGGTGCGGGGCTCGCCGTCAATTGTTTCATTGCGGTATTTGGCCCAGATCAAGAAGGGGTTGTTGAAGATGCCGCTGTACATCCCTACGGCGCCGTCGATGTCATATTGTACCAGGGCCGAGGTGCCGATGACCATGCGCTCCGTTTCGTCGTGATTCTCGCATGATTGGCTGACTATTTCCGTGAGCCGCAGGTATTCGGCATTGAAGGCAGGGAGGTCATCGGTGAAAGGAATGTCGCAGGAGCTCACCTCGCCGTCCTTGTTCAGGACGATGGTGTTGACGGCGATGGAGTCGTAGCGGTAGAGTTTTCCGTCAACTGGCAGCATGTAGAACTCCTTCACTTGCGTGGCGGCCTTGCCGATGCACCAGCACAGGAGCATGTTGAACTTCATTTTATCCCGCGAGGCAACCTTGATGAGGTTAGTCACGTCGAGGGTCTTGAAGAATGTCACCATGGGCATCGGGGCTTTCATCCAGAACTCAAAAGCATAGGCCCGGGTGGTTTCTTTGGGGTCAATTTCTGTCATCATAGTTACTTCATACAAAGTGGATAGCGGAATAAAAATAAGCCACAGGCACGTCAAGGGTAGGGGACGGCCTGTGGCTTTTATCTTAAGAATATTATTTTGCGTCGATTTCGCGGAGGAGCTCGCGGACGGCTGTCTCGAGCTGGGCGTCGGTGCCGAGGACAACGTCGGCGGGATCGTTGGCGACCTTAAAGTCGGGCTCGAGCTGCTGGTTCTCGAGGTAGGAGCCGTCCGGGAGACGGTAACCTACCACGGGAATGCCGTAGACGAGGGTGGGGTCCTGCATCCTTACCCAGTTGACCGAGGTCATGGTGCCGGGCACGGGCATGCCGACGAGCTTGCCAAGGCCGCGGTTCTTGTATACCCAGGGGGTGCCGTGGGCGTTGGAGTAGCAGGCCTCTGACATGATCATGATCGAGGGCTTGTTCCAGCGGCGCGAGGGCATGTCGCAGCTCTCGACCCCGCGGATGACCTGTGTGAAATACTTCTGACCCGAGAAAAGGACTTCGATGTCCTCGTGGAGGCGACCGCCGCCGTTCCAGCGGATGTCGATAACGATGCCCTCGCGGTCGTTGTACTTGCCGAGGATGTCGCTGTAGACTTTGCGGAAGGATTCATCGTCCATCGAGGAAATGTGGACATAGCCGAGGCGACCGCCCGAGAGGGAATCGACGGCGGCAGCGCGGCTCTTGACCCAGCGGTCATAGAGCAGGGAGCTCTGGCGGCCTGAAGAGACGGGCTTGATGACTTCTTCCCATTGCTCGCCGGAGGCGGGATTGCGGAAGCCGACGAGAGTGCGACGGCCGGCAAGATCGGTGAGCATGGTGGCTACGTCATTCTGCGGGGTGATCTCGACGCCATTGATGCGCTCTACGATGGTGCCGGGGACTACGCGCGAGCCGGCGACGGCGAGAGGGCCGCCCTCGAGTACCTCGGCCACGCGCAGGCCGTTGCCGGTGTAGGAGAGGTCATAGAGCAGACCCAGGGTGGCGGTGCGGTCGGCCTGCGAGCCGCTCTGGTGGCTGTAACGGCCGCCGGTGTGGCTCACGTTGAGCTCGCCGAGGAGCTCGCTGAGCATTTCAGCGAAGTCGTAGTTGTTATTGATGTGGGGGAGGAAGCGGCGGTAGTGGGCGCTCATGGCCGGCCAGTCGATGCCGTGCATGTTGGTGTTGTAGAAGCGGGCGCCTTCCTCGCGCACCATGTTGTCAAACATGAATTCGCGCTCGGCACCGTGGTCCAGGACCATGTTGACGTTGTAGCTGATGGGGGTGAGCTTGCCGGTCTTGGGATCCATCTTGCGCATGGTCGAGCCGAGCAGGAACATGTTTTTGCCGTCGGGGGTGACATCGAAGGAGCCGCTCGGGACGGTGGTCACGAGCTTGTGTTCGTCCTCGCGGGGCGAGTATTTCCAGAGCTGCTTCTCGTCGTTGAAGTCAACGAGGTAGTAGAGCGTCTCGCCGTCGGATGTGAAGATGAAGTCGCTGAGGTCGACCGAGGTAGGGGTGACGCGCACGATGCGGTCGGTGATGCCGTTGAGCTCGACCACAGCCACGGAGTCCTTGTCGTCTTTCTTGTGGGCTTCCTTGTAGAGGGCATAGTCTTCCTCGTCAAGTTGCCAGCGGTCGTAGGCGGCGCGGTTGAGGAAGACGAGCATCACGTCCATCATCGAGCCCCAGGAGGCGTGGTTGCGCATGCCGTAGCGCTCGGAGGCAAAGGCGATGGCGTTGCCGTCCATGACAAACCGCGGCTCGGCATCAAAGTAGCCGCTGTTGGTGAGGTTGGTCATCGATCCGTCCTCGACGTTGATAAGGGCGACGTCGGTGTAGGGGTCGCGCTTGCGATCGATGATTTCGAGGGCAATCCATTTGCTGTCGGGCGACCATGTGAAATTGAAGCGGCCGTCGTTCTGGAGATAGGTGGAGCCGTCGGTGAGTTTCTTCACCTTGCCGTTCTTGAGGTTCATGACGGCCAGGATGTGGCGGTCGAGGATGAAGGCGAGGGAATTGCCATCGGGCGACACCTGAGGCATCACACGTTCGTGGTTGTCGGGCTTGAAGACGGCTTCCTCGCGCACGAGGGTCGCGTGGGCAAAGTCGGGCTCGTCATTGGGCCGGTTCATCACTGCCTTATAGATGTTGTAGCGCCCGTCGCGCTCGGAGGTATAGTAGAGCGTGGTGCCATCCGGGGACCACACGACGTCGGCCTCGGCTTCGGGAGTGTCGGTTATCTGGCGGGTCGTGGAGTATTCGGTAGAAGTGACAAATACGTTGCCGCGGTAGATGAAGGCGATGTTTTTGCCGTCGGGCGAGGGCACGGGGCCTCGGGCGCCCGAGCGGGTGCTCACCTTTTCAATGTCGGGAGTCTCGTCGACCAGAACGTCGATGGCAACCTTGGCGGGCTTGCCGCCGGGAGCGAGGGTGTAGATTTCGCCGTCGTAGGTGAAGGCGAGTTTGCCGGCGTTGTCGCGCGAGAGGAATCGCACGGGATGGGTCTTGAAGTCTGTGACGGCCGTGGCTGCCGCGGGATTGTCAAGGGGTGCCTTATAGACGTTGACGGTAGAAGCGTCGCGCTCGCTCAGGAAATAGAATGAGCCGTCCGGGGCAGCGACGGGATTGGTGTCTTCGCCGCCGCGGGCTGTAAGGTTGGTGTGATTGCCTGTCGAGCTGTCATAGAGCCAGATATCGCGGGTGACCGACGACGTGTGGTGTTTGCGCCACTCGTCTTCATGTCCTTTCACATCCTGATACAGGAATCTGTTGCCGCTGGGAAGCCAGCTCACGAATCGCGCCGGGGTTGCGAGAATCTGCACCGGGGCCTTGTGGCCGTCGATGTCAACGCTGTAGAGCTCGGTCATGCGGCCGCTCGGGAAGACAGCGCTGGTGACGGGGTCCTGAATGGCAGCTGAGAAAAGGACTGATTTGCCGTCGGGAGAGAACGCTTCCGGAATCTCGGCAGCGGAGTTGTAGGTGAGGCGGCGGGGTGTACCTCCCGAGGCGGGAACGATGTAGATATCGAAATTGCCGTTGCGGTCGGTAGCGTAGGCTATCGAGCGTGAGTCGGGACTCCACACGGGGTTGGCCTCGTAGTCGTCGGTTGCTGTCACCCTTGTGGCGTTTCCGCCTGCGGCGGGGACAGTGTAGATGTCGCCTTTATAGCAGAAGGCGATCGTCGAGCCGTCGGGCGATATTTTTACGTCGCGCAGCCACAGGGGGGTGGCGGCAGCCGCTGTCATGGGCACGATGGCCAGGGCGAGCAGCAAGGTTGCTTTATTCATTGACGGATAGTGGTATTTAGGGTTAATTAATGCTGATACAGGTAGCGCTTGATAGAGCGCTTGGGAGTCTTTTCAAATTCTTCCTGGAAGAGTTTCACGCCGCTTATCTGGCTGTAGGCGGGAAGATCGGCGTTGAGCGATTTGATATTCTGCTCCATGAGCGACTGCAGGTCGGCGGTGGGGATGCCTTCTTTCTGAGCCGTTTCAAAATCGGGGTGTATAAGGGCGATGAGCTTGCCCGAACGGTCGACTACAAGCGACTCGCCGACGTAGGGCAGATTGTTGATCTTGTGCTCGATTTCTTCAGGGTAGATGTTCTGTCCGCTGGGACCGAGAATCATGCTCTTGTCGCGGCCGCGGATGTAGAGGAAGCCGTCGGCGTCCATCTGGCAGATATCGCCGGTGTTCATCCAGCCGTCCTTGTCGAAGGTGCTGTCGGTTGCTTCCTGGTTCTTGTAATAGCCTTTCATGACGTTGTCGCCACGCACCCAGAGAGTGCCGGGTACATTGACGGGATCGGGCGAGTCGATGCGCGACTCCATGCGCGAAACCACGCGGCCACAGGAGCCGGGACGCTGCTGGTCCCAGGGGGCATAAGCGATCAGCGGGGCACACTCGGTCATGCCGTAGCCGACGGTGAACGGGAATTTGATGCGTCGCAGGAAGGTCTCGACGTCGGCGTTGAGGCCGGCGCCGCCGATGATGAGCTGCTCGAGATTGCCGCCGAAGGTCTCGGTGAGGCGTTCCTTGATCTTGCCGAGCAGATGGTCGTCGATGAAGGGAACATGCAGCAGCAGTTTCATCATAGGCTTGTCGAGAAGCGGGAAGACACGGGTCTTGATGATTTTCTCGATGATCAGCGGCACGGTGATAATAAGCTTGGGCTTCACGGCGGCAAAGGCGTCCATGATCACGCGCGGCGAGGGTGTGCGGGTGAGGAAATAGATGTGGCAACCGTGGCAGAGCATGTGGATCATTTCGATCGAGAGACCAAACATGTGGGCCAGCGGGAGCATGCAGATGGCGCCGTCGCCGGGCTTGCAATAGGGGATGTTGTCGAGGCAGTAGCGGATGTTGCTCCACACGTTCTTATAGGACAGCATCACGCCCTTGGAGAATCCGGTGGAGCCCGATGTGTAGTTGATGATTGCCAGGTCGTTGACATCCTCGGGCTGGCGGTAGACGACGTCGGAGGGCAGGAAGCGCTCAGGATAACGCTCGCCGAAGATGCGGTTGAGATTGTGGCGGGCATCGGTGAGCCGCTTTGAGCGCGAGGTCAGAAGCGAGAAGTCGGCGATGTTGAGCGCACCCTTGAGTCCCTTGAGAGCGTCGGGGTCGAGATTCTCCCAGATGGCAGCGTCGACAAAGAGCAGCTTGGAATCGCTGTGAGTGACCAGGTGATGGATATTGTCGGGCTTGAATTCGTGAAGAATCGGGACGGCGACAGCGCCGTAGGTGAATACCGAGAGGAATGCGACCGCCCAGTGGGCGCAGTTGCGGCCGCAGAGGGCTATTTTGTCGCCGGGAACGATTCCTGCCTCTTTATAGAGAAGATGGAGCTTGGCTATCTTGCGGGCCACGTCGCGGTACTGGAAACTGGCGCCATGGAGGTCGCTCAGGGCGGGGAATTCCCAGTTTTTACTTATAGAATTCTGTATCAGGGTTATTATAGTCTCCTTTTTTTCCATAACAAAAAATATTACAGGTTAAGGCTGGTTGTTATTTCTTATATGCTTCAGTAATTTCCCATTTGCCGCCTCTGGCACTTCCGATGCGTAACAACTGATTGTTATGTTTCAAGTCTTCGATAACTCTGTCAATCGTCCGTTTTGATTGGTTGGTTGCGGCGGCAAGCGCTGAAATTGTAATTTTATTATTTGCGCCAATTAACGTCAAAACTTGCTGATTAAGTGTCCTTTCAGCGCCATTTGGCGTTGATTGGCGTTGATTGGCGTTAATAGGTAAATCAAAGATAACTTCTGATTTTGTTATATCGCTATTTATAGAAACTTCACAATTGGTGATGTTTTTCCAATTCAAAATTTTATCAATTCCGTACCCTCCATTTTCTGAAATCTTTGCTAATTTGAAGAATCGTAAAAGATTGGGATTGCGAGGTTGGGAAACTATAGTCTTTCCAACGATATCGAGATTAACAGGAAAGCTACCCGGATTTTGTAGGGAAAGCCTATTGTCAAACATTCTTATGGTTGAATGTATTTCGCTGAAATAATCTGCATGAGCTATAAAATTGCAAAGCGCTTCTCTAACACAATACAACTGACTGTTATCATCCGGGGCGAACCCATCAGGGTTAGGAGAATAAGGATTGTCCAGTCTTAATCTTAATCTTTGTAGAATGGCTTTGTAATATTCCCATAAATTCTCTTGCTCAGGCATACGATAAGTATAACGTGTAGTTGCGTCATGGACCGATGTACCCGGGATTTCTATATAGTCTACAAGAAAATCGGGGTTATGCCGTAAGATAGAATCTATGTTGCCAAACATCAGCAGGCCTCCAATTGATAGAAGGCCATTGGATATTATACCGGTTTTTACTGCAAATTCAGTATCAGATAATGTATTGTATTGTAGTAACGGATTATAAGTGCGCAAATATGCTCTAAAATCCTGAAAAGAATTTAGGTTTATGTCAGCAAAGCTTGACCCAAACACTGCTTCATTAGATTTTTTGCCAAATGCTTGATCCCTCATCATTGCTCTTACCTCGTATTCTGTTGCACGCTGGTCTCCACTCCCAACACGAATATAAGTATTAGAGGGCACGCTTATGTAGATTGGCTTAAACTCTGCCATTGGAATATAAAAGGCCAATACAATCTTGCCGTTTATCTCATATTTGGCGGGTTGAACAGATATGCGTTGATTGAATTTGTCATGTGACCTTAAAACACTTATGAAATCCTGTTCAATTTTTTCGGCATTTTCCACGCCCTGTATCTCAAAGGTAGATGCCCCTTGAGTTTTTTTCTCTTTGATGCCCAAAACAAGCCAACCTCCATAGGAGTTAGAAAAAGCACTTACTGTTTCCCATGCGCTCTTCGGTACATCAAACTTTGCTTCTTTAGCTTCAAAGTCGTTCCATTCAACTCCGTTCAGCCTATGTAATAATTCTTCTACGGTCATTGATAGTCAGTTTCAAGTGCAAAGCTACAAAATAATCGTCAGAATGTCAAATGTGTGATAATAAAACACAAAAAAGAGCCGGTAGGTATGGTTCTTTAATTATAAGTAAAGTCGCCTGCCTGATTTATAATATCAGACAGGCGACTTTGAAATACATTGACTTGTGGGAGGGTTATTTCTTGGCGATGCGGAAGACGGTGCCTTCTATCAGCGATACATAGACGTCGCCGGTGGTGGGATCGATGTCGATGCCGTTGACTTCGCTTACGCCGAGGGGCAAGCTCCAGAGCACTGATTGGCTCTCGGGATCGATAGCGGTCACGATGCCGCGGCGCGAGCCGGCGTAGATCACGCCGTCGATTTCGGCCACGATGCAGGGCGCATGTTCATATCCGAGACCCATGTCGACAGTCCAGAGTTCCTTGAACTCGGGAACGGTGGCATCGACTGCGACGAGCTCGCCGTCCATGGTCTTGGCGTAAATGCGCGAGAAATCGGCGCTGTGGCCGAGTGACTCACGATAGCGGTGGCTGTTGTCGCGCCACAGCTGGCGACCGGTCGCGCGATCGATAGCGGTCATATAGCGGTCGGGAGCGACGATATAGACGCGCTCGCCGGCGATTACGGGTACCACGTTGCCGGGGCCGAGCATATTGGCTTTCTTGCCGTTGTTCCATGTCCAGCGCAGCTTGCCGTTGCGCAGGTCGAGGCAGCGGAGATTGGTGTCCCAGGCTCCGAAAATGAGGTCGTTGCCGTCAACGGCAGGAGCAGCCTGGCAGTAGTTGAAAATCGAGTCGTATTCCCACTTGAGCTTGCCGTTGACCGGGTTGCGCATTTCAAGGCGCTTGTAGCCGCCCTGAACCCAGCCGGCAGGAGTCAGCAGGCCATCGGCAACATAGGGCCCTTCCTTGGAGGGATATTCGCGGCGCAGCTTGCCGGTGGCGGCGTCAACGATGAGCAGGCCGGTAGCAGTCGGGACAGCCAGGGCGCCCTTTTCAAGGACTACGGGACGCGAGAAAAGGGAAGCACCGGTAGTAATGTTCCAGCGCAAGGTGCCGCTGCGCTTGTCGATAGCGCGGGCCTGTCCCAGAGAGTTACCGAGATAGATATTGTCGGCGTCGATGGCGAGGCGCGTGAAGACAGAGGCGCTGTCGGCCCACACCTGCTCGACAGCGAAACCTTCGGGCGAGGTCCATTCGCGGGCCGGAGCTTCGATAGGCTTGTGCTGAGTCTTGGCGGGGAAGGCAAATTTTGCCTCGGGAGCTTTGCCAATCGGTTTATTATAGACGTGAACCCAATCGGGGGAAACGTCGACGATTGAGTAGCCGTAGTCGCCGTTCTTCATGTCGAGCGCACGCACCATCACGCCGGGGATGTCGCCGCCGTCGTAGCGGGTCCAGCGGTGGTAGTGGCCGTTGAGGTGACCGATCACGGGATACTGTGAAAGCAGGTTGATATATTCGATGTAGTTGTCGAGGTCGTCGGCGAGGGGATAATGGTTGACCGAGAGAACACGCTTACCGGGAGTGACATGCTCGTCGAGGGTTGCACGCAGCCAGTGAAGGTCTTCCTGCTTGATGTGTCCGTCGCCCATTTTCATGTAGGGGCCGCAGCTGATGCCGACAATGACCAGAGAGTCGATTTCGGTGACAAAGCGGTCGTTACCCCAGAGGTCAAAGAACGTCTTGGTTGCGCTCTGGCTCCAGGTGAGTTCGTGATTGCCGGGAATTACAAAGGTAGGATGGGCCAGCGAGTCAAGTATTGACTTGACGTTGTTGAGCTCGGCGTCAGAGCCCTCGTTGGCGAGGTCGCCGAGGATCAGGACCGCGTCGTAGGGGGCGGCATTGATTTCACGGACCGCTTCGCGCAGGTGAGGTTCCGAGGGATTGCCGGGCGACACATGGATGTCGGTGAGGATGGCCATGCGCTGAGCTGCCGCGCCGCATGCACCGGCCAGAATAATAGCTGTGGCGGCGAGCGCCCGCTTGAATGTGTTCATGTAGTTCATTGGTTTAACAAGGTAATACAATGTAATAGTTGTTCGCGACAAAGTTAGTCATTTTTTTTGGCCTGCGACGGATTGCCGGGGTAAAAAACTTAAGGTCCCGGTGAACCAAGAGGCGGCCGGCCTTGTTGTAAGTTTATAAATTTGAATAAAAACAATCTCATAAAAACACAAAAAACATGAAAGCTCTTGAAATCACTTTAGCCGCAATCGGCGGCGCAGTAGTAGGTGCAGCAGCAGCTCTGTTGCTAGCTCCCCAGGAAGGTAAACGCACACGCAAGCAGATCCGCGAATTCGTTCGTGAAAAATGCCCGTTTGCAAAGGAAAACCAGGTTGAGCAGATCGCCGATGAGCTCGAAGACAAGCTGAAAGAAGCCATGGACGATGTACTCGAGTCGAAAGGCAAGAAGAAATGAAGAAGCTTGCTCTGTTTCTCGGAGGTGCATTAGTGGGCGCCGGACTTGTAGCCCTCTTTACTCCCGAGAAAGGTGAAGACTTGCGCTATCGCATCAAGTCGATGCTGATGAAGCGCGGCGTCATTCCCGAAGACCGGGTTGACGAATTTGTGGAGCTGATAGCCCGCGAGATTGACGAGTATTAACTCTCAACATACAAGCCCGCGGTGGTCGGGCAACTGGCCACCGCTTATTTTTTGTTCATCACTTTTTAAACCATAACAACTCGTCCGCCATGAGTGAAGACCGCCAGCCTCTCAATGGAATGCTTGAAAATCTGAGGCGATATATAACTCTTAATATTGATTATGCGCGCCTGACAGCCGCCGAGAAGGTCTCGGTGTTGTTGTCGACGGTGACTTTCTACGCCGTCATGATGTTGATGGGCACGTTGGCTCTGATTTTCCTGTCGCTGGGTATAGGGCATCTCTTGTCGCAGACAATCGCCCCGATCTGGTCCTATCTGATTGTTACGGCCTTCTATATCATCCTGCTGGTCGTGTTGTTTATTTTCCGTCGCAAGTTATTTGTCGACCCCATCACCCGCTTTGTTACTAAACTTTTTGTGAAACCTCCCAAAGACTGAAAATTATGAAAAAATTACCTCAACAGGACGAAAACGCGCAGTGGGAAGGCTACACAATGGATACCCTCCTTTATAAACGAGCCGTCACGCTGGCTCATATTCAGCTCGAGAAAGAGCGGCTGACAATGGACGGAACGCGCCTGCGCCGCGGCAATCTGTTCTTTTCCCAGTCGGTTTTCAGCCGCATCATGGGCATGATCGGATATGCCGACTATCTTGTCATCGGTGTAAAGCTGTGGCAGAAAATAGCTCCGCTCTTCCGCAAAAACAAAGACGCGGAATAGACAAAATTGCGGTGAGATAGTGCATGGTAGCATAAAAAGTGCTACATTTGCAGTCGATAACCGCAACCGAAATGAACGATTATATTGAAGTGCGCCTCGACCTGGAGCCGTTTCCGGGCACCGATGCTACCGATTTGCTGGCAGGCCTTCTCGGTGATGCCGGCTTTGAAAGTTTTGTGCCCGACGATCGAGGGCTCACAGCCTATTGTGCCGAGAAAATCTTTGAACGCAACGCTCTCGACGAGGCGCTTGCCGATTTCCCTTATCCCTGCCGCATCAATGTCACGACTACCCGAGTAGAGGGTAGGGACTGGAACGAGGAGTGGGAGAAAAATTATTTTCAGCCTATAGTCATCGGCGACCGCTGTGTCGTCCACAGCTCTTTCCACCGCGATGTTCCCGCTGCGCGCTATGATATCGTGATCGATCCCAAGATGGCCTTCGGAACCGGTCACCACGCGACTACTTCCCTGATTCTTGAGCAGCTCCTCGACATGGAGCTTGAGGGCAAGTCGCTTATTGATATGGGCACCGGCACGGCGATCCTTGCAATCCTCGCGGCCCTGAGAGGCGCCTCTCCCGTGACCGGCATCGAGATTGACCCCTTTGCCCACGCCAATGCCATCGAAAATGTGGCTCTCAACGGCCATCCCGAGATAAAGTTGATTTTGGGCGACGCTTCGGCACTTTCTGAAGTAAAGGCGGCCGACGTCTTTCTTGCCAACATCAACCGCAATGTCATCACGGCCGATATAGCCGCCTACAGCGACCGCCTGCTCGCCGGAGGAACTATGCTGCTGAGCGGATTCTATGTAGACGACATCCCTGTTGTTTCCGCCTCTGCCGAGACTGCGGGGCTTAAAGTCGAATCATTCACGGAACGCGACCGCTGGACGTGCCTCAGACTCGTTAAGCTATGAAGCGGTTGTTAATAATCTTGCTCGTGGTCATGCCGCTCATCTCCCGGGCTGCCGGCGACGGCGATGATGTGTCGTCCAAGACGCGCTTTGCCTGGGGCGCCGAGGCTGGTAGCAGTATAGACCTCAGCGGCAATGATATGTCTTCCATTGATTTCAATGCTTCAGTAGGTTTTAGTCGCGGATGGATCAGTTTTCTTGGCGCCGGCGTCGGTGCCGACATTATGGTGAGCAACTCGTGCCGCACATATCCTGTCTTCGCGCTGTTCCGCACCGATTTTTCCCGTCGCGTGAAGTTGCTTTTCATGGATGTGCGAGTCGGAGCGGCCCTTAACTATCTTCCCAGCAATGTCTCGCAGACAGCGCCCTATGTCTCGCTTAACCTCGGCATAAACCTCGCTACGGGCAAGACGTTCCGCAGTTATGTTCTGGCCGGTTATACCTATGTGGGCCGCAAGGATGTGACCCGTGACGAGCGTGTCACGCCCTACGAGCCGCTGCAGCTTGCGACTATTCGCCTCGGCATTGCTTTCTGACGGCTTCGATTCTCTTGCCGCCGTCTATTGATGCGGTATACCGGAGCAGGACGTCAAACATCCCGTAGCCCAGCAGCTTGGCGCCGTCTTCTATAGAGTCGGCAACGCAGACGTCTCCGGCGAGGCCGCAGACGTCGATGCAGTCAATGCCGTTTTCTTTAACAAGGTTCTCAATTATCGAGCTGTCGGTTTCATTCTTGAAAACCGAGTATTCCTCGACATCGGCTTTTTCTCCTTTATACAGAAACACACATCTGTCACCTACCTCTTGAAGGGCTTCCATCAGGGGCGGCCACACGGCTGCCCCGACCGAGTCGTGCACGCAGTGGCGCGGCCATTCACCGCCATTTTCCTTGAAAGAGCAATGATTGAAAGGATGACGGTCGGCGGTGACGATAATTTTGTCATAAAGATGCCCGTTTTCCCTGATGTAGACCGAGAGCGAGTCCATGGCGGCATCGGCGCCGGGGACGGGCAACGAACCGGCAATAAAATCAACTTGCGGGTCGATTATCATCAGCATCTTCTTTCCCATATTCTTTAACTCAATCGATGTGAAGGACTTCCTTGAACCGGCGCACGGTCACGGGGTCGCCGGAGTATTTGCCGTAGTCCTCGCTTAGTTTGCAAGTGTCGAGGTAGAAAGGCCATGACTCAGTGATTTTCACAGCAACGAGTTTTATCACGATGTTGCGCGGCTTGACGCCGGGAAAGTCGTTGGTAAAGTGTGTGCCGATGCCATAAGAAGGGAGACACTTGTCAACGGCATATTTCTGAATCTCGATGGCCCGGTCTATGTTGAGTGCGTTGCTGAAGATGATCTGCTTGGTGCGCGGATCGATATTCATCGACTTGTATTTCTCGACGATCCGGTCGAGCTGTTGGTAGTTGTCGCCGCTGTCGACACGCAGCCCTTTGAAGAGGTTGGCGAAGTCCATCGAGAAGTTGAGGCTGAAGATGCGCCAGCCGTAGGTGTCGTAGAGGAAGGTCCCGAGCGCGCCACGGTAGGTGTCGGCCCATTTGCGCATGGCGATATGATTGGCCATCTGCGGTCCGAACATGCCGGCGATGGCGCAGACAAATTCATGGGCCATCGTGCCTATGGGGGTGATGTCATATTTCATTGCGAAATAGACGTTGCTCGTGCCGACAAAGCTGCCGGGACCGCTGCAATTCTCGTTGCTGCCCTTGAGGGCCCGTATCACCGTGTCCTGAGCCTCGAATGAGGAGCGTCGGCGGGTACCCATGTCGCTGAAGAGGCAACCCGCTTCAATCAGGCGCCGCCCTTTCTCGCGGGAGCGGGTGTAATACTCTCCGTAGTCGAGTTGCTTGTCCTCGCCGGTCATCATGTAGTACAGCTCTGATATGATTGCGAGAACTTTGACTTCAAGCAGAATAGTATCACTCCAGCTTCCTTCAAACTCTATATCGAGATGACCCTCGGCGTCCTGCGAGACCTTGACCCAGCGGCGGTCGTAGCGGAAACCGCGGAGAAAGCTGCAGAACCAGGCCGGGATAAAGTTGCAACGGCGACGCAGGAAGGCGATTTCCTCGTCGGTGATGACAACGGTCTCGAGCATGGCGATCTGCTGCTCGAGTTCCCGGGCGAATCCCGGGGGATAGACCGTGTTGTCGCGGTCGTTGAAGCGGTATTTTACCTGTGTGCGGGGAAAGTTGTCTATTACCGCGCAGCACATGGTGAATTTATAGAGGTCGTCGTCGGTGAAATGATTTATAATCTGTCTCATCGTTTCAGGGCTGTTATCAACTTGTTAGTCTTCCTTGAACATAGTTTTCAGCATCGTGTTATACTGCGACTTGTCTTTGGTGGCTTTTCCATAGGCGACGGCATGGTGGGGGCAGATGTGGTAGCACCGCAAGCAGAGGACGCAATTATCGCCCCACGACGGCCGTTTATCTTTCATTGTGATGTTTCCGAGCGGGCAGGTGCGTGCACACAGGCCGCAACCCACACACTGCGGGGTGGGGTGAAAAGGCCGCGGAGACATGGCGTTACGCACAAACCAGGGATAGATCACGGCTGACTTGACCCACGGCCAACTGCCGCGCACACAAAGGTCTCCCGGAATGTTGTCGCGGATGTTCCCGGCGATTAGCTTGACTCTCGCAGGGGCAGCCTCGAGTTTTTCTTTCTCGAGAGCGACCGGGTCGGTGTCAAAGCCTTTCATCAGCACATAGGTATTGGGCATCTGTACGGAATAAGCCATGGCGGCCTCAAATCCGAGTTTTTTCATCAGCCGACGCCACTGGGACGGTGCGTTGCCGGTGTCGTCGCCGCAAGTCATCACGGCATAGTGGTGCCCGCTTTTCTTCAGTGAAGGCGCTACGGACTGTATCCACTTGATTACTACCGGCGGCACGCCCCAGGAATAAACGGGGAAACACCACACGACGCGCTCTCCCGGCGCGGCTTCCTCGCAATCGGGGAAGCGCACGACGCGGTCATCGAGGCAGTCGGCCGCGGCAAGAAGCCGCGCCACATAAAGGCTGTTGCCTGTACCTGAAAAGACGGGTATCATTGCTTGTTGCGTATCACTACTTTTGTGGCACCGAAACCATATTCGCGGAAAGAGGCGTCGCTGACGTCACACCCCTTGTAGCGGTGGGTGAGTTCTTTCATCAGAGCCTGGCGCAGGACGCCTTCGCCCTTGCCGTGGATGAAGATTATCACGCGCCCGGGGTGGCGGAGGTTCTCGTCCATGATGCGTCGGAAATAGTCAATCTGATAGTTGAGGATGTCGGCTTTGGACATCCCTGCCGTGGTGTCGAGAAGTTCCGAGGCATGGAGATCGACTTCGAGAGGTGTGTTGGGATCAGCCGCGTGTTTCGGTGCTTTTTTGGCGGGCTTGCTGTCTTCGCGCGCCTTTGAAAGCATGGCGCGCTGCAGGTCGGCGGCGTCGGGAGTCTTGTTGCGACCCTGCGTCACGTCGTCGCGGACGATGTCGATAGCCACGACTTTATTGTCAAAGTAGGGGTTAGCGGTGAAACAGTGGAGGCGCGCCAGACGGGTGGCGTCAAAACGTTGCTCGAAGGCCACCGGTGATTTTAGCGAAAACTTGCCGCGCTTGAAAGGAATCGCCTGTACCGACAGGCGGTCGACGCGCGGAAGCTCCGTGGTAGGAAGCTCAAAGAGAAATTCCTGTATCTGAGGCTCGATCACGCCGGAATAGCGCAGTTCCCAGGAGGTGTCGCCGTCGGCCTTCGTGGCCACTGTTATGTAAAGCCAGTAATTTGAATCGTTGACAAGATAGGCGTCAAAGGTGGTATCGCTCAAGCGCTTGAGGTCGGCTGCCTCAAAAGCGAGGACCATGTCGAGTTTTTCACCCTCGGGAGTCTCCTCAAAAGGCTCCGGCTCGGGAGCAGGTTCCGGCGCGGGCATTTTGGGTGCCGGTTCCGGTTTCTGCTCCTGCTGTTTTGGCGCGGGACGTGACGATTTATAAAACGAGTCACCCGAGGCTACCACCACACACTCGCGCAGCAGCACGGGTGTCTCAAAGCCGTCCTCGTCGACATAGGCCATCTGGCCCTCTATGCGTGTTATGCGACCGCCTCCGACGCTGTTGAGGTAGCGCACTGTATCTCCTGCTTTTGCTTGCATACTTTTATTTTTCTGCAAAGATAGCAAAAATCACATCTATTTCAAAGATTATTCATGATGACTGATGTTTTGTGGAGCCCGAGAACGAGGGCAATCCCGAGCAGGATCAGCAGATATATCAAGATGGAGACAAGCAGGTAGAGGAAGAAATATCCGATGCGCTTTTTTACTGATCCCAGCGGGAAAGCATGATACATGCTCAGGGAGCATATCAGCAGGGAATAGGCGATCTCAAGTCCTGAATACCAGGACTCCGAGACAACGGCCAGCGGACTTACAATGACATCAAACAGCAGGAAGGACGATGCCATGTAGATCATTGCTGCAAAATACTCGGCAAGATTATATTTCTTTGCACCGGCCCTCCAGTAGACTATCAGTATCGAAAGCAAAGCGGGAAGGTAGATGGTGAGATTTCGGGCCAGCATATTATTCATCAGGAAATGCGTGACCGAGAGCGCGACACGATAGGACAGCGGGATGGAGACCGTGTCCATTTCAGATGTCATCGGTTGAGTTTCCGATGACAGGAGCCCTGATACGAAAGCGTTAAGGAAGCAGACCACGATGAGCATCGACACCGGGGCGATATACTTTATGCGCCGGCAATTGATGTAATCCCTGATCACTTTCCATGGACAGGTTAGCAGCCTCCATGACGTGTAGAGAAATCCGCTGTTGATGCGCGACAATCCCGCCAGGAGGTCAATGAAAAACGTCTTGTTCTCGAGACGTTTGACCTTGGTAGGCTGTCCGCAGTCGGGACAGAAGTTGGAAGTGCAGGAACATCCGCAGTTCCTGCACTTTATGACAGTGGGGTTATTCTTCTGAAAGCTCGACATCGTGGTCAGCGGGCTATGTAGTGTTTCACAGCCTTGTCGGGAGTATTGATGCGAAGATTCATGGGATAAGCGTTCTCGGGAACAATCTGATTTTCCCATGATCCTTGAGTGAATTTGAACTCGACGGGCAACTGAACATTCAGATCTATGGCATAAGTATTGTCATTAACTTTTGTCATTTTTACACCCTGTGGGTTCCAGTTGGCGAGGGCATCCTGATTGCCGGTTATAAACACGTCTCCCTCGGCCCAGGGACATTCGAGCTCGATGTGAACAGGGTGCTTGATGGTATCGGTAAAATATGTGTTGTGACGATACATCGCATAGATGGGGAGAATATCCATCAGGCATTGAGGATAGCTGCTCATGTGGGTGTGCTCGGGATATTCCTTGAAAAACATTTTTACATTTTCGGGCAATTCAGCCGATTCCATCGTGGATTTAACACGCTCCCATGCCGGACGCCATTCAGGCCCAAATTCTTCTTTCGATTCATTGGCCATCGTGAGGAAAAGGAATCGCGGCTTACTGTTGGCGAAGTCGTAATTCAAAAAATCGTCGGCGAACTTGTTGTTGTCCTCCATGAAGTTGGGTGACAGTGCAAGGTAATCATCAAAGAGCTCTTCGGAAGAAAGCGCGTTAAGCACGAAAGATGCACCGAGAGAGTGTCCGATTGCAAGAGTGTGGCCCGAGGTGCGGTAATTGCTGTTGATATAGGGCATCACGTCCTCGCGGATAAACTTCTTGAAGTTCTCGTAGTTGCCGTAGTAAGGCGATTCATACTTTACGTTGGTCGGCACCGGGAGAAAGTCGTTCATGCGCATATATTCTTCAGTTGTCGGTGATGTTATTCCTACGACAATAAACGGGATTTTGTCCTCGTAGGGATTCTGACACTCGTCCAATATGCCGTAAGCCAATGCGAAGTGGGAACGCCACTGGGAATCGAAAACATAGACTACGTCGACTTCCGACTGGTCGTAATCATCATAGTTGGCCGGCGTGCAGATGAAAATTTCCCGGTCAAAAGGAAAATCGGGATTGTGAAAAGTCTTGGTTTCAACCCGCATGGTCTCTTGGGCACCTGCTACGAGACCAGTAATGAGGAAATATGTAAGTAAAAGAAAATACTTCATAATTATGAATCTTTATATTTGTTCTATGTTTTGAAGTGCAAAGATACAGAGAATGAAAATAAAAACTCTCAACAAATGTTGAGGATTGCTATTTTTTTAGGATTTAAGAATAAAATCATGACGGCTACCCGTGACACGGAGCCGTCATGATAATCACATTTATTGAGGTAATCTTACATTTGCTAAAGGTATCGACCGTTTCAACGTATCACTACGTCGGTGGTGCGGCCGTTCTTGAATACCTCTGCAAAATTAATTGCAAGGATCTGAGACACCTATCAAAAAACGGGATTTCAAGGTTAAAATAATTCAAAGTCCTAATTTTTAACAAAAAAATCCTGTTTTTTTGGCATCTAAGCATTAATTTTGTGAAATGAAAAGATTACTCATTAAAACAATCATTTGCACGGTCTTGGTGCTCGTGTCCGCTGCATGTGGCAAGCACGGAAAAGACTACAAGATTGGCGTGGCCCAGTGCAGCTCAGATGCTTGGCGCTGGCAGACCAACGACGAGATCGTGCGTGAGGTGATGTTTGATGATGATATAAAAGTCGAGATCCGCAGTGCCGACGACCTCAGCTCCCGCCAGATAGAAGACATCCGCTATTTCATAGACAATAATTTTGATCTAATTATCGTCAATCCCACGGATGCCGACTCGGTTACAGCCATTGTAAAAGAGGCCTACGACAGAGGCATTCCCGTGGTAACCTTTGACAGGCGCATAAACGGCCCGAGTTACACGGCCCATCTTGAGGTAGATAATGAGGCAATCGGCCGGGAAGCGGCGGCCTATGCTCTTTCCCTGTTCCCTCAGGGTGCCAATATAATTGAAATAAAGGGTAGTCCCGGTATGACGCCTACATTAAGTCGTCACAGCGGTTTTGTCAACGGTCTCGTCGACTATCCGGAGATGAATATTGTGGCGAGCGTGAACGGCAACTGGAATCCTGACACCGCTGCAGCAAGGGTGGATTCATTGCTTCGGATATATCCTGATGTCGATCTGATATATGCTCATAGCGACGTTATGGCGATCAGTGCCGCTGCCAAGGCTCGCGACCTCGGTTACAATAATATAAAATATCTGGGCATTGACGGCAGTACCCGTGTAGGAATTCCTGCGGTAACCGACAGTATCCTGACAGCTACTTTTCTTTATCCTACCTACGGCTACAAACTGATCCGTACAGCTAAAGCTATCCTTAACGGAGGCACGTTTGTGCGTGAAGAGAAGCTGCCGCCGGTCTCTGCCGTTGATCTGCGCAATGCCGATATACTGCTTCAGCAACATGATATGCTTACGGAAGAAACAGGTAAAATCGGTAAACTCAAGGAGCTGCTCGATGAAAGTATGTCGCGTCAAGCTATGGAACACACTCTCCAATGGGCCGGTGTTGTAATTTTACTGCTTCTTTTGTCGGTCCTCGTCATAATTATCAAGTATTATCGCAACAGCCTCATGCACCGCAGGGATCTTGAGGAAAAGAACGAGCAGCTGCGGCAAGAGAAAGACAAGCAGGAGGAACTTTACCGCCGTCTTGACGAAGCCACTCAATCCAAGCTCGCGTTCTATACTAACGTGTCCCACGATCTGCGTACTCCCTTGACACTTATCGAAGAGCCCGTCAACCGGATTGCCGGAATCAATTATCTCAACCCCGCAGATAAATCGCTGATTAATATCTGCAGGAAGAACGTAGCAATCCTGAGGCGCCTTATCGATCAGCTGCTCGATTTCAGGAAATATGAGAACGATAAGCTCTCTCTTAAGCTTAATGAAGTGGATATGTCCCGGCTCATGAGCGACTGGGCGAGCAGTTTTGAGGAGGCTATTCAGCAACGAGATATCAGGTTCACTCTTGATTTACCTGAGGATAATACCACGACACTGGCAATAGATATCGAAAAGATCGAGCGCGTGTTTTTCAATCTTATGTCAAATGCAATCAAGTTTACTCCGCGAGGAGGTAAGATACACCTGTCGTGCAAGTTAGAAGGGGAGTCGCTGGTGTTCTATGTTGAAGATACCGGGCGAGGCATAAGCAAGGAGGATATAGGACAGGTATTTGAAAGATTTTTCCACACCGGAGCTAATAATCCTGACGGCTCGGGCATAGGGCTTGCCCTCACCAAGGCCTTTGTCGAACTCCACGGAGGCTCAATAAATGTTGAAAGTGAGCCCGGTCTCGGCACACGTTTTACCGTGATCCTCCCGGTTGTGCATGTCGCAGAATCCGCAGCGACGACCCGTCGCGGCATAAGCAAAAGTGAAATAGCAGGCGAGCTGCCGCCTGTGCCCGTTGTCGAGGATGTGGTCATTGATAACACCAAGCCCCTTGTCCTTGTTATTGACGATAACAATGACATGCTCGCGATGATTAGAGGGTTGCTGTCAGATAAATATAATGTACTCACTGCCGTTGACGGTCAGCAAGGATTAAAATTGGCATCCAAGTACACTCCCGATCTTGTGATTTGTGATGTGATGATGCCGGTTATGGATGGTCTGCAATGTTGCTCGTTGCTAAAGACCGAAATCTCGACATCACACATTCCTGTCATGTTGCTCACTGCGTGCTCGATGGACGAGGACCGTGCCCGCGCCTACAACAGCGGCGCCGATGCCTATCTTTCAAAGCCCTTCAACGGTGATGTACTTATGGCGCGTTGCCGCAATCTTCTCGAAAATCGCCGCCGCATAAAAGATATCTATACAAACAACCAAACTTCCGTGCCTGAAAAGGAAACCGGCAAGCCGGCAGCCCGGGCAGTCGCTACCGTTGCCGACGGAACCATAGACAGCGATTTCTACAGCCGCTTCCTTGAATTGCTTCACCGGGAGATCTCCCGGTCAGAACTCAGTGTAGACGAACTTGCCGGAAAAATGGGCCTCGGGCAATCGCAGTTCACGCGAAAAATCAAAGCGCTGACTAATTTCACTCCGGTTGAAATTATCAGGGATGTCCGTGTGAAGCTGGCCCGAAAGCTTCTCACGACTACCGACAAGACAGTGAGCGAAATCGCCTACGAGGTAGGCTTCACTACCCCGGCCTATTTCTCCAAGTGTTATAAGGACGCTTACGGAGAGAGTCCCAGCGACCTGCGCCGGCGGTTGCGCGGTTCGTGATGGCAGGCCGCTGAGGAGGCAACTCTACAGGCCTGTGAAGCAGGCCATTTAAAATATCGGATAAATCTTTCAAAAAATCGCTTTTGCATCAAAAGTGATAGTCGGTGAAACAATTATATTAGTATTCCGGGGGCCGACGCAATTAATTTTGCGTCACGAAAAAACTTTTAACGAATAATAATACCACGAAATGAAAAAACTGTTAGCAGGAGCACTATTGTTATTACTGAGTGTAATTGCAGTGCAAGCGCAGGAGATTACCGTCCAAGGCACAGTAATTTCCAAGGCCGATGGAGAACCGCTCATCGGTGCATCTGTCGTTTCGCTTGAAACAAAAGCAGGCGCTATGACAGATTTTGACGGCAACTTTACCATAAGTGTGCCGCAAGGATCCAAAATCAAGGTATCTTATGTTGGCTACATCGATTACACAGCCGAGGCTGTCGACGGTATGACCATCGAACTTGAGGAAAATACCCATGTCCTCGATGAAGTCGTAGTTGTCGGCTACTCGACTCAGAAAAAGGCCGACGTTACCGGTGCCATCTCGGCAGTGAGTGTTGAGGATATCGCGCGCCAGAACGAAAACAACCCCGTCAAGGCTCTTCAGGGTCGCGTGCCCGGCATGAATATCTCGGCCGACGGTAACCCCAGCGGTGCTTCCACCGTGAGAATCCGCGGTGTCGGCACTCTCAACAACAACGATCCTCTTTATATTATTGACGGCGTTCCGACCAAGTCGGGCATGCACGAGCTCAACGGCGGCGATATCGAGTCGATTCAGATTCTTAAGGATGCAGCATCGGCCTCGATCTACGGTTCACGCGCTGCCAACGGTGTCATCATAATCACCACCAAGAAAGGTAAAGGACTGAAGGTTAATCTCGATGCATCCCTGGCCGCCTCGTTCTATAATAATAAAATGAAGGTGCTCAATGCAGAGCAGTATGGTCGCGCCATGTGGCAGGCCTATGTCAATGACGGCCAGGATCCCAATACCAATGCTCTCGGCTATCATTTCAACTGGGGTTATGACGCTGCCGGCTATCCTATTCTGAACGGCGTCTCGATGGCCCGCTATCTCGACAGCGCCAATACAACTCCTTCGGCCGACACCGACTGGTTTGACGAGACTACCCGCACAGGTTTCATCCAGAACTACAATTTCTCGGTCAGCGGAAACTCGGAGCGCCTTTCATCGTTCTTCTCCCTCGGTTATTACAAGAATCTCGGTATCATAAAGGACACCGATTTCGAGCGTCTCTCAGCACGTGTCAACACTGAATTTATTCCCATTCTCAATATCCTCACCATCGGCGAGCACTTCACGCTCAACCGCACTTCCGAAGTTCAGGCACCGGGCGGCTTCACTGAAAATATCCTTCAGTTCAATCCTTCGCTGCCGGTCTACACAGTCGACGGAGAATTTGCTGGCCCCGTAGGCGGTTATCCCGACCGCGAGAACCCCGTGGCACGTCTCTGGAGAAACAAAGACAACCGTTACACCTACTGGCGACTCTTCGGCGACGCCTACATCAACCTCAACTTTGGCCGCGGTTTCAATTTCCGCACCACCTTCGGCCTTGATTATTCACAGAAGAAACAGCGCATCTTCACCTATCCGATCACTGAAGGTACAATGGCCAATCCTGTCAACGGCGTTGAAGCCAAGCAGGAACATTGGACTCGCTGGATGTGGAATGCAGTTGCCTCTTACAACAAAGATTTCGGTCGCGATCATCACATCGACGCTCTGCTCGGTATGGAGCTTATTCGCGAGGACTCCGAGTGGTTCTCTGGTTATAAGCAGGATTTCACGATTCTCACTCCCGATTATATGTGGCCCAATGCCGGTGTAGGCACAGCCATGGCTTACGGCTCAAGCGAAGGTTACTCGCTGGTATCCTTCTTCGGCAAGGTCAATTATTCCTTCATGTCCAAGTATCTGCTGGGTGTCACGCTGCGTCACGACGGTTCGTCGCGCTTCGGTAAAAACAACCGATACGCTACATTCCCCTCGGTATCTCTGGGCTGGCGCATGAAAAACGAATCATTCCTCCAGAACGTTCTGTGGATCACCGACCTCAAGCCCCGTTTCTCCTGGGGTCAGACCGGTAATCAGGAAATATCCAACTATGCCCGCTATTCAATCTACGTTCCTCAGTATGCCGGTGATGATTGGGGCGGTGGTGGTTACGGCACATCATATGATATCGTTGGCTCCAATGGCGGGTCGATTCTGCAATCGGGTTTCAAACGCAATCAGATGGGCAACCCTGACATCAAATGGGAAACCACGACTCAGTTTAATGTCGGTCTTGATTTCAGCTTCATGAACAACCGTCTTTACGGCTCGGCCGACTGGTTCCATAAAAAGACCTCCAATATCCTTGTCCAGATGGTCGGTATCGCTGCAATGGGTGAAGGCACCAGCCAGTGGATCAACGCCGGCGAGATGATCAACAAGGGCTTTGAATTCAATCTCGGCTTCCGCAACACCACTTCCTACGGACTGATGTATGAGATTTCGGGCAATATTTCGACCTACCGCAATAAAATCACCAAGCTTCCCGCAACCGTGGCAGCCAAGGGAACATTCGGCGGTAACGGCGTGGAAAGCGTCATCGGCCATCCGATGGGTGCCCAGGTTGGCTACGTTGCCGACGGTATCTTTGCCTCGCAGCAGGAAGTATACGACCACGCCCTCCAGGAAGGTGCCGCTCCGGGCCGCATACGCTGGCGCGATATTGACTCCAACGGCGTTATCGACGAGCGCGACCAGCAGTGGATTTACGATCCCACTCCCGACTTCAGCTATGGCATCAACGTCTATCTCCAGTACAAGAATTTCGACTTCTCGATGTTCTGGCAGGGTGTTCAGGGCGTGGACGTCATCAGCGACCTCAAGAAAGAAACCGACCTCTGGAGCGGCCTCAACATAGGCTTCCTCAACAAGGGTCAGCGCCTGCTTGACGCATGGACACCTCAGAATACGTCTTCAACGATTCCGGCTCTCTCGCGTTCAGACCTCAATAACGAAAAGCGCGTGTCGACTTATTTCGTGGAGAACGGTTCCTATCTGAAAATGCGTAATATCCAGGTGGGCTATATATTCCCCAAGAATATAACCGACAAGCTCCATATGTCGCGTCTGCGTCTCTATGTAAGCGCCCAGAACCTGCTCACCATAAAGAGCAGGAAATTTACCGGCGTAGATCCTGAAAACGCCAATTTCGGCTATCCCATTCCCGTGAACCTCACTTTCGGATTAAACATCAACTTCTAAGACAATTACTCCAATGAAGAAAATAATATATATAGCAGCCGTAATGTTTGGTCTACTCACGGCAGGTTGCAACGATTTTCTTGATTCACAAGTGCCCCAAGGCACAATGGACGAGGAGACCCTCAAGCAGGCCGCCTATGTCGATAATCTGGTCATCTCGGCCTACGCTATCTGGATCTCGGCCGAGGACATCAACTCTTCGTTCTCGTTATGGAACTATGACGTCCGCTCGGACGATGCTTACAAGGGTGGTAACGGTACAGAAGACGGTGATGTTTTTCACGCTCTCGAGATTTCACAGGGCATCATGACAACTGCCTGGAACCTCAGCAGTATCTGGGAACGTCTCTACAATGCCATCTCGCGTGCCAATACAGCTCTTGATGTCCTTAACAAAGTCGACGGCAATTCCTTTAAACTCAAAGAGCAGCGCATCGCAGAAATGAAATTCCTGCGCGCCCACGGTCACTTCCTCCTGAAACAGCTTTTCAAGAACATCCCCTTTGCAAATCAGGAGAGCCTGTCACCCGAGGAATATAACCGTCTTTCAAACACTCTCTACAGCAACGACGAAGGCTGGGCTCAGATAGCGGCCGACTTTGAATATGCTTTTGATGTCCTTCCCGACGTGCAGGTTGAAAAGGCACGTCCCACGCGTGGAGCTGCCGCCGCCTATCTCGCCAAGACCTATCTCTACAAGGCCTATCATCAGGATAACCCCTCGAGCCATGCCATCACATCGATAGAAGCCGAGGATCTGCGTCAGGTTGTCAAGTACACCGACATGTCGATCATGAGTGCCGGAAACTATGCTCTCGAGGTTGACTTCCACAACAATTTCCGTCCCGAGCCCCAGTTTGAAAACGGTGTTGAATCAGTGTGGGCCATGCAATACTCCATGAACGACGGTTCAAAATACGGTAACTGTAACTGGGCTTTCGGCCTGATAGTTCCCAATATTCCCGGTGTAACCGACGGCGGCTGTGACTTCTACAAGCCGAGCCAGAATCTTGTCAACGCTTTCCGCACCGATGCCGACGGACATCCCTTCATCGAACATTTCAATGACAACGACTACGACGCGGTCCGCGACTATGCCGATCCCCGTCTCTTCCTCACTGTAGGCCTTCCCGGGATGCCCTACGAGTTCAATCCCAAGTATATGATGGACCGCAGCGCAACATGGAGCCGTTCCAACGGTCTATACGGATATTATGTGTCGCTCAAGCACAATGTTGACCCTGACTGCGGTTACATGGTCAAGAACGGCCTGTGGGCATCGCCGATGAATCATATCGTGCTGCGCTACAGCGACGTGATGCTCATGCGTGCCGAGGCTCTCATCCAGCTCAACGACGGCCGCATCGGCGAGGCAATCGACATCATCAACTCGATCCGCAACCGTGCCCGCCAGAGCATCGGCTCGATCGCCGACTATGAGTCTCTCTACGGTGTCCATTTCAGCGTGATGCCTTACACCGGCTCATATAGCCAGCCCGAGGCACTGAAGCTGCTGAAGCACGAGCGCCGCGTGGAGCTCGCCATGGAAAGTGACCGATTCTTTGACCTGGTGCGCTGGGGCGATGCCGAGCAGGTGCTGAACAAATATTATGCCGAAGAATCGGGTAAATGCACCATCTATGCCGGCGCCCGCTTCACGGCCGATAAGAACGAGTATCTTCCCATTCCCTTTGAACAGATAAGTGCCAGCAACGGCAACTATAGCCAGAATATCGGTGGTTGGTAATTAATTAGAAAACAACAATGAAAAAGTTTTATAACCTTATATATCTTGCGGCAGCCATCCTCCTGGCAGCCATGACCGTGACAAGCTGCAACGATGACAACAGCTCTACACTGCAGCTCGATGGCGGGACCATGATTCATGCACTCACCCTGGGCGGCTATGAAGCTGAAATCGATAACACCGCCAAGACGGTTTTCGTGGGTGTCCCCGTAGACTGTGATCTTGCCTCCCTCAGCCTCGATGCCCTCACTCTTGATCCCGGCGCAGTCTGCGACGTGAGAATCGGTGAGCGTCTCAACTGCAACGTCCCTCAGAATCTCAGGATAACCAACGGCGACGTATACACTAACTATACGCTCACGGTCAAGCATGACAATGTGGAAGTCCTCTCGGCATCTCTTAATAACAAGTATGCCGGAACGGTCGACAACGGTGCACGCACAATCCAGTTCTTCGTGCCGCTGGATGAGAATATCACCTCCATGTCGCTCTACTATACTCTCAATTCCGGTGCGAAGGGTGATCCCGAGCCCGGCAGCGTGCTGGACTTTTCAGAGCCGGTTGTGATTACCGCGACATACCGCACGGCTACGATTGAATATACAATCAATGTGATCAAGGACGATATGTCACAGGAGCCCAAGGCCTTCGTCGGTAATGCCGATGATATTGCAGGGCTCGGCGACGAGGCCAAGGCTGCTGCCGAGTGGATGATAGCCAATGTGCCCAACTCGCGTTATGTTTCGCTGCGCAGCATTCTTTCAGGTGACGTCAAGCTTGTTGATTTCAAGATGGTATGGTGCCACTTCGACTGGCTCGACTGGCCCGGAGTCATGTGGGATAGCCGCGATCTCTTCAATGATTACTATATCAAGGGTGGTAATATCCTCGCTTCACGCGACGGTGCCCGCTATATCAATGACGTGTGGCGCATTACCAAGGATCAGCAGAGCCCTAACAATATGTTTGGCGGCGAGGTCTACGAGACTCTCGAGGATGACCTGGGCTTCACAGTCAACGGTCACGAGGAACATCCCTTATTTGCCAATCTCCCGGTTGAAAACGGCCGTGTTCTCCTTGCATCAAAAGGATGCAGCAACTCCAATCGCACCCTGCAGTGGGTCGTAGACTGGGATGCTTACGGTGACATGAGTGTGTGGGAAGAAAAGACCGGCGGCACGGCTCTCGCATCCGGCAATGACTTTGACGTCAACTGTGTGACTATAGCCGAGTTTGCTCCCCGTGACATCCTCGCAGGTTACACTTCGGGCCGCGTGATCACCATCGGCACGCCTTCCTACGAATGGCACATCACCAACGGTGTCACCAATCTTTACCGCAGCAACATCGAGACTCTTACCAAAAATTCTATCAACTATCTGTGTAAATAAATATAACCATGAAATATAGCCTCAATATGCTTCTGATTGCCGCAGCTTTGGGTCTGATGTCGTGCAGTAACGACGACGTTGTACTCACCACAAAGGACTGGGATAACACGGCCACGGTCTTTGCCTCGACCGATGAAAGCCACTTTGATACCTATTATCAGCCTCAGGTGGGTTATGTAGGTGATCCCATGCCATTCTATGACCCCGTCAACGGCGATTTCAAGATTTTCTATCTTCAGGAATTCCGGCCCAATTCTGTCACATATCATCCCTATTGGTGTCTCACGACAACCGATGGCGCGTCTTACACGTCGCTCGGGGAAGCAATCCCCACCGGAACCGTTTCGGAAATTGACGGGGCCCTCGGTACAGGCTGCACTGTCTATAATGAAGCCGACAAGACATATTACACATTCTATACAGGCCATTCCTGTGACGTGAGACTCACAGGTCTCAATGAAGCAGTGATGATGGCGACATCTACAGATTGTCGTACTTGGAAAAAGAACCGTTCGTTCATGATATCGGGTGCCGGCGAGTACAGCACTACAGATTTCCGCGACCCCGCTGTGTTCAAAGGCGACGATAACATGTATCACATGCTTGTCTCGACTCAAAAAGACGGTAAAGGTGTTCTTGCAGAATATACATCTGCCGATCTTAATAACTGGACTTCTGCAGGGGTGTTCATGACCATGATGTGGGATCGCTTTTATGAATGTCCTGATGTATTCAAGATGGGCGACTGGTGGTATCTTGTTTACTCGGAGAAGCATGCAGCTCTGCGCCGCGTACAATATTTCAAGGGTCGCACACTTGATGAACTCAAGGCGTGCACAGCTAATGATGCCGGTATCTGGCCTGACTCACACGAAGGTATCCTTGATTCCCGCGCTTTTTATGCCGGCAAGACAGCGAGCAACGGCGTAGACCGTTATATCTGGGGCTGGTGCCCCACACGCGCCGGCCGTGACAATACCAATACCGGCGCTTATCCCGCAGAGCCCGAGTGGGCCGGCGCGCTGGTTGCTCACCGGTTGGTACAGCATGAGGACGGCACTCTCTCGCTTGGAGCTGTACCCGGTATCGCGGCCAAGTTTGCTACTCCCGTAACACTCAAGGCTATGGATAGCGATGGCGATGTAAGCGGCAGCGGCTCGTCCTATACTATCAAAGGCGACGGTTATGTACTGTTCAATCGACTGTCTGCTTGCAACCGCGTCGAGATGACTGTTACCGTTGCTTCCCCTGAGGACCGCTTCGGTATATCGGTTGTCCGCGGAACTGATTCCGATAAATTCTATACTATGGTTATCAATCCCGAAGGACGCGACAACCGCAAAGTCAATCTCGAGCAGGAAGGTCCGGCCGGAATCGGATTTGTCAACGGTGCCGACGGATATGTATTCGCTGCTCCTGCCGACGGGGTTTATCACATTACCCTTATCAATGACAACTCGGTCTGCACACTGTATATTAACGATAACGCAGCCTACACGATGCGTCTCTATGGCATTGCCAAAAATTGTTGGTCAATCAACTCTTACGGAGGTGACATTGCTGTCAACGACATCAAGGTATTCACGAAATAATTCATAACTAACAGCTATAACCAAAAATGAAAAAGTATCTTCTTGGCTTAATTGCCGCCTTCATGTGTCTGGGCTCCGTGACTGCTCAGGAAACAGTGAAAACTCTTTACACCGGCTCAAAGGCCGTAACCTGGGAAAGCACCCTCACGATTCCGGCCGATGAATTTAACGAAGGTGTTAATGTAGGCGACTTCATCAGCATTTCTCTCAGTGATGCAACCGATGTCCTTGAAATCAAAGGTAACGGCACCTGGTTGCCCGGCAGCCGATTCACCAACATTGCCGGTGCCGGTGAATATCGTGCATACATCACCGTCGACATGCTTGCGGCTTTAAAAGCCTTTGGTATGGAAATCTGCGGCGCCTCTTTTACAGTGACAGCTGTTGAGATTAAGAACGACGGTTTTGAAATGCCCGAAGGCGCTATATGGGGCGGTTTCTTCTGGGTCGAGAACTGGAATACCCTCGAACTGTGGAAGACAGCATTTGACTCTTACGCCGGGGAGCGCTACCTCAATGTCTATCTCGAAGCCGGTTACGACTACTACGTTCTCAATGTGCTCACAAAGTGGGATGTAGAGGACGCGAAGTGGACCCGCGGCGACAACACTTTAAAGACTGCCCGTGTTGCTACGGTTGACCTGGAGGGAATTGATGTTAAAGCAGCCCTTGCCGACGTCAACGCCCTGATGATTCAGCTCAATCCCGAGGGTGGCGAAGGCTTTAATGTAACGGCCGTTACTCTCACTAACGAAAACGTTGCCGGTGTCAATGATGCTGTTGTGACTGCCGATGATACAATCACGGTCTATAACCTTCAGGGTATTGCCGTAAGGACCGGTGTGAATTCTGCTGAGGCACTGCAAGATCTTCCCGCCGGTATTTACATCCAAGGCGGAAAGAAATATATGGTGAAATAAGTTTCACAACAAACTAAAAAGGATAGCGCCCCCGGGTGGAGGCGCTATCCTTTTTTGTGTTTTAATCTGTGGTCTTGTTTCAGGCGAGGACGGCCTTGGCTGCCTCGTAATCGGGCTCGTGGGTGATTTCATCGACCAGTTCGCGATAAATCACCTTGCCGTTTTCGTCGATAATGATGACGGCGCGGGCAAGCAGACCCTTGAGAGGACCGTCGACAATTTCAAGACCATATTCCTTGGCAAATTCGGGCGAACGGAATGCCGAGGCGCCGATAACCTTGTCGAGACCTTCGATAGTGCAGAAACGCGAGATAGCGAAGGGAAGATCTTCGGAGACACAAACGACTGCAACATCCTTGTGCTCGGAAGCTTCTTTGTTGAAACGGCGCACCGATGCGGCGCATACCGGGGTGTCAAGGCTCGGGAAAACGTTCAGCACAACTTTGTGGCCTTTGAGGCTGTCGAGGGTGACGGGGCTGAGATCGGCCTTGGTGAGTTCAAAATCGGGAGCTTTACTGCCCACTGCGGGGACAGTTCCGTAGGTGTGGACTTCTTGTCCGTTGAAATATACGGTTTCCATTTTTTATGTGTTTTAAGAGTTATTTTGCCAACGTGGCTTTATGTATAACAATCGAGCGCAACTCATTGTTGCGTCCGATATGAACATCGGCCACGCTGCCGTCGGCACGGCAAAAGATAAAGGACGGATAGTCGGCCACGCCGCAGTCGCGGGCCATTGCCCGGGCGCTGGTCAGGATAATCTCTTCGGGACGTTGAGGCCCGGTTATCAAAGCGATGCGCTCGAGATCGTTGTCGGTGAAAGCCATGATAAGGTCGGCCGAGAATGGCATGGCGTCCATGGCTGCCCGCAGGTCTTCAACGACGCCCTCAGTGGAATCGACCGATGAATCCAGCACGGCGATTATCGTCGGGCGATCAAAGCTCTGGTCCTGGCGATGGGCCCAGCGCTCGCGTGCGAGTGTAGGCGCGGCAATGTCGGGCAATCGACCTCCTACAAGACTCAGCAAGGAGTAGGAGTCGCGGCGGTATTTCTCGAAAACTTCCGGAAACATTGTGACAAGACCTTCTTCCGAAGGAATGTCGCAGTTATCTGTTGAGCTGTCGCGGTATCGTGCCGTCACGGTCTGCTCCGAGGCCTGTCCCGGGTTGAAGCATATCTCGGCCTCGATAGGAAGCATGTCTTTTTCAAATACATAGCGACAGTTGCGTGTCTCGTAACCGTCGTGGATTTCGGTAACTTTTACAGTCACTTTACCGTGTGAGGCCGTTATGTTGAAGCGTGATTCGGTGTCAGCGCTCAATGTTTCCAGTTCTGCGCTCAGAAAAGCTGGCAACAGGTGGAGAAACTGCGCCCCGTTCTGAACTCCGCGCGATGTCACTCCGGCGGGAGCAAAGGGCGCCGGATCATCGGCATAGTGATATTCCTGCAGCTTGCCGGGGCGATAGCGGAAGTGGTTCCCGTCGCTGTAGCTTGAAAAACCGCTGCCTGCCAGCCGCTCGGGCTCGCGCAATTCCCAAGTGACGAGATAGGAACACGGTGCCAGGGTGTCACCCGGGTTGGATTGCTGCTTGAATCCCAGGCGGTAAATAACATCTTCAGGGGCATTGGGCGGGACAACGGTGTAGTCGACCGTGGCGCTGTAACAGGTAATTGCCTTCAGGGAACGGGTGATTTTATCGAGGTCGGGCGCGTCGGCGCCTCGGCCCTGGACGGCCGACAGCGACAGCATGGCCAGCAGGATTGTCTTTATGTAGATTCGCGACATAGTTCCGGATTTTGGTTTGATTACTTGAGTGGAAGGTCGGAGAACTTTTTCCGCCCCTTCATATAATAAGATGTGAGGATATTGACGCGGCCGTCGGCGCGTTCTTTCAGTAAATCACGTTGAGGGTCGGTGTGATAGTTGCCGCGCATACGGGCAAAGTCTCGGTGGGCCCGGACAATTGCAGCGGCACTCTTCCATTTTCCCGTCGCGATGAAACGTGCCCACGCGATAGTGTCGAGCAATCGCCGTGTCACTAAAAGACGTCCGCGGCGCGCTGCAGGCACGTTTTTATGCAGCATCAGCAGGTTGTTGCGGAAATTGAGATAGACTTTGCGCGGACTGTCCGGGGGAAGTGATCCGCCCCCGAGGTGATAGACAACCGACCAGGGCACGGCGTAAAGTTTGTAGCCCTGCAGCAGGATGCGCCAGCACAGGTCGATTTCTTCCATGTGTGCAAAAAATCCCGCGTCGAGTCCACCGGCTTCGAGATAGAGATCCGTGCGCACCATCAGCGCCGCGCCGGTAGCCCAAAAGACCTCAATGACGGAATCATATTGGCCGTTGTCGTTTTCGCAGGTATCAAATATGCGGCCGCGGCAATAAGGATAGCCGTGGCGGTCGATAAATCCGCCGCAGGCCCCTGCATATTCAAATTGCTCCGGGTTGCGGTAGCTCAGCACCTTGGGTTGGCAGCCGCCGGCCTCGGGGTGACTTTCCATAAAATCATATAGCGGCCTGAGCCAGTTTTCGCCCGTCGCCACGTCGCTGTTGAGAAGCACTGTATATGGATAGCGGGTGAGCTCGAGAGCCCGGTTGTAGCCCTCGGCAAAGCCATGGTTCTTGTCGAAGGCGATAACCTCGACCTGCGGAAAATCTTTGGCGAGAACCTTCAGGGAGTCATCTGTAGAGCCGTTGTCGGCCACGATTACCCGTCCGAGTGCCGGATCGGTAGTCTTTATGACGGCCGGCAGAAATTCCCGCAGCAGGGCACTGCCGTTCCAGTTCAGGATAATGACGGCCACGGGAGGCATGCCGTCATGATATTTATGGGATTGCGGATTCATTTTTCAGGTAAAGTTACGGGATGCTTCCAGCGTTTGTGGCTCCAGAGCCATATAGCGGGATCGCGACGGATGGTCGCCTCAAGCAGACGGGTGTATTGTCCTGTGAGGGCTCCCTGAGGCTCATTAGCAGCATTTTCACTCATGAGCCGGGTGGTGATTCTGTAGTGGCCGCGCGATATTTTCTCCATGTCCCAGTAGATGACTGCCATTCCCAGGCGCCGCGCGAGCGTTTCCGTACCGCTGATCATTGCCGTGGGGCGCCCAAGCAGGGTCGTTATATATCCGGGGTCGCCGTGGCTGGGGTGTTGGTCGCTCATGAAGCCGGTGATGGAAACTCGCCCCGAGCGTTGCAGCTCAATCAACCGGCGCAGGGTGCGGCTCTTGTCGATGCTTTCAGAGTCAAACCGTGAGCGCAGCCCGAGCATGAGCCCGTCGAAGACCTTGGAGCGCAGCGGTCGGTAGACCTGGGCATAAATTATTTTATCAGAGGGCTTTTCAGTCGTGTGAAGGCTCACGGAAGGTGCCCATTCCCAGTTGAAGAAATGCCCGAAGTAGACGACAATGCTCTTACCCTCGGACAGGAGGCGGTCGATAATTTCAGTGCCGCTGAATTCCATCCGTGAAGCCATGGCCGCGTCAGAAACATGCAGCAGCTTCAGCGTCTCCACGACGTTATCGGTGAAGTTCAGGTAGAAACGTTTCTCGACTTTTTTCAGCCAGCGGGCATCTGCCTCGGGGAAGCAGGCCTTGAGATTGTCCCTTACTACACCGCGGCGGTAGCGTACAAGGTGATATAAAGCCGCCGCAGCCACGGACGACACGCCATAAAGCACTCCAAATGGCAGCCTGGCGGCAGGAGCGAGTATTTTGCGTAATGTTGACGCTTTCATATTTTCTGACTGCTGATACGTCCTGAAAGAGTTTCTGAAGCGGGGTCGACCCCGGTGATTTCCACATTGACGACAGTGTTGTCGAGAGAGGGCACGGCGTCGGCAACCTCCACGCGCAGGTAATTATCTGTGAAACCTGCCATCGGGCGCCCTTTTCCCTGGGGGTGCTCGAGAAGGACGGGGCGCACCGTGCCGATGAATCTGCGCGCGAACGCCTCCCACTTTGCCTCGCTCAGGCGCAGCATCGTGTTGGTGCGACGGTGCTTGACATCGGGAGCGACGGCACCCTCGAGATCAAGGGCCTTTGTGCCCGGCCGCTCGGAATACGGGAAGACATGAAGCCGCGAGATGTCGAGGCTTTCGATGAACGCCCGCGAGGATTCAAAGCGGCTGTCGGTCTCTCCACGGGCGCCTGTAATGAGGTCGACACCGATAAAAGCATCGGGCATCGCTTCGCGCACCTTTGCCACTTTCGATGCGAAGAGGCGCGTGTCATAGTGGCGCTTCATCAGCCTGAGGACCTCGTCGTCGCCGGCCTGCAGCGGGATGTGAAAATGGGGCATGAATGCACGCGAGGAAGCACACCAGTCTATGATTTCGTCGGTGAGAAGATTGGGCTCTATCGACGATATGCGGTAGCGCAGGATGCCCTCGACCTTGTCGAGC
>CAYVTB010000004.1:0-34507 GCA_964454365.1 uncultured Bacteroides sp.
GTTTCTGCCAGGCCTTTATCCTTGGCCTGTGGAAGAACCTCGGTCCCGACCGCGACGTTCCCGCCGGCGATATCGGCGTAGGCGGCCGCGAAGTCGGTTATATGTACGGCATGTACAAGCGTCTTGTAAACGAGCACAACGGAACATTCACCGGCAAGGGCCTCGAATTCGGTGGCAGCCGCATCCGTCCCGAAGCTACCGGTTTTGGCGCTCTTTACTTCGTTCAGAGCATGCTCCGCGAGAAAGGCGATGATATAAAGGGCAAGACCATTGCTATTTCAGGTTTCGGTAACGTAGCCTGGGGCGCCGCCCTGAAAGCTACCGAACTCGGTGCCAAGGTCGTTACGATCTCAGGTCCCGACGGCTACATCTACGATCCCGCCGGCCTCAACGACGAAAAGATCAACTACATGCTTGAGCTGCGTGCTTCGGGCAACGACGTTGTGGCTCCCTATGCCGAAAAATTCCCCGGTTCTGAATTCTTTGCCGGTCGCAAGCCCTGGGAACGCAAGGTTGACATCGCTCTTCCCTGCGCTACTCAGAACGAGCTCAACGGCGACGACGCCAAGGCACTCGTTGACAACGGTGTTGAAATGGTAGCAGAGGTTTCGAACATGGGTTGCACTCCCGAGGCTATCGATCATTTCATCGAAACACGCACCACCTATGCACCCGGCAAGGCTGTAAACGCCGGCGGTGTTGCCACTTCGGGCCTTGAAATGAGCCAGAACGCCATGCACCTCCAGTGGAGCGCCGAAGAAGTCGACGAGAAACTCCACACCATCATGAGCGACATACACGCCCAGTGCCTCCAGTATGGCGTCGAGAAGGATGGATACATCAACTACATGAAGGGCGCCAACATCGCCGGCTTCATGAAGGTCGCCAATGCAATGATGGGCCAGGGTGTCTGCTGATAAGCCTGAACCGTCAATAACATAATCAAATATCCCGAGCCGCAGTGGTCCGGGATATTTTTCGTTTTGTGCCAAACCGTCTTTTTTTGGACTGTTGCACCACAACCGTTTGCAGCTCTTGCATTAGTGGAGTGAAATAACTAACTTTGCAACCCGAAAAGCGAAATTACGGTTCACTTCATTATGAGAGAAAAGGTTACAAGGATTTTTGCGACAATCTTGCTGCTGGTGATCGCCGCCCTGCCCGGCCGCGCCATATCTTTCAGCCTCGACTCGATAGCTGAATGGGGTCGTTTTCCCCGTTTCTGCGTGAATACTTATCGCTGGGGCGACAAATTTTTCAACAGCTACGACTCCACCTTTGTCCTTGGAACGGGCTATAAATTCAATGCCAAGGTCACGACAGATTCCTGGCTTGATTACTATCATTTCGAGCTGCCCAACCACACACGCGTCAACATGATAAGCGATCCGTCGACATCGGTCGGTGCTTACCTCACCTATCTCGCCGTCTCGGTGGGATATGATATTAACATCAGCCACCTGTTCAGGAGCACAGCAAGCGCCCGAAGTCGCTACCGCTTTGGCTTTACTTGCAGTCTGCTGTCGGTAGAGCTATATACAGAGAACAATCAGATCGGCACACACATAAAGCGCTTCGGCACCGAGCGCCACATGGATTTTCCCTTTGACAACATCAGCATAAGATCCTGGGGACTTGACGCTTACTATTTCTTCAACCACAAGCGCTACAGCCAGGCGGCTGCCTTCAACTTCAGCAAGCTCCAGCACAAGAGCCAGGGATCGTTCTATGCCGGCCTGTCAATCTACCATCAGAACTATGATTTTGATTTCAACGGTTTGCCGTCGAAATTGACCGACCAACTACCCGCCTGGTGGCCAGATCATCATTATCTTGTCAAGACCCGCAACTACGGTCTGCGCTTCGGCTACGGCTATAACTGGGCCTTTGCCAAGAATTGGCTGATGGCCGTCAGTTTCTCGCCGACAGTCGGCTTGCGCCAGGGCTTTGTCAATTCCGAGATCAGCAATTTAGGTTTCTCGCTTTTTGTTCGCGGAAAAATGTCTCTGGTGTGGAATCACGGGCGATGGTTTGCCGGCGCTGTTGGCCTCATCGAAAGTTCGATAATCAATGACCGCCAGACAACTTTTACCGGCAGTAATGCCTCCATATCGACTGCTATCGGTTATCGCTTCAACCTGTGGTAAAAAATCGGTTGGCCGGCCGATTATTTCGTTTTTTTGCTTAACTTTGCACACAAGATATTCCCGAGTTGCGGCATCTTATACCGCAACTTGGCTTAGCAAGCTTATCAATTTACTAACCGGTAACTTCCATTATTATGAAAAAGGTACTTGTAACGATACTTTTCATGCTTGTCATGGCTCTCACTGCTGTTGTTAAGGCAGAAACAGCCAAGGCCGTGTTCAACGTCCAGCCCCAGATGACAAGCCAGTCTTCTGAAAACAAGATCAAGACTAATATACGTTTTGAGAAGGGTGTCAGCGAGGTGGTTACCGACCTTCAGGCACAGACTGTCACCGTCACCTATGACACTGCCAAGACCGATGTTGAAAAACTTGCGGAAGCATTCAAAAATATCGGTTATACCGCTACTCCGGTAGTCTCCGGAAATTCTGAAAGTAGCTCAGAAAGCAAAAACTGATTTTTAGGAAAAAAATAATCAAACATATAGCAGAAAGATGAAATTCAAGCATTTCTTCCTTATCGGCGCGCTGGCTCTGAGCGCTGCCGGAATCACCGGCTGCGGCAAGAGCGCCGGCAACGAGACCGAGGTTGTCGAGGGCCACGAAGTTGTTGCTCTTAGCGTAGACACAATCGCAGCCAATGCAGCGGCATTCTACGGCGACACGGTAACTGTCGAAGGCGTGTGCAGCCACCTGTGCAAGCACGGCGGCAAGAAGGCCTTCCTTGTCGGTTCTGATTCGACCGTTATGCTCATGTGCGTGGCCGATTCTAACCTCGTCAGCTTCGCTCCCGACTGCCCCGGCAAGATTCTCACCGTCGTTGGCGTCCTGAGCCCCGTCACGGTTACGCGTGAGGAGCTTATCGCAAAGGTTGAAGCAGAAACAGCCAAGGCCGACGCAGGCCACTGCGACACCGAGCAGAAGGCTAACGGCTCTGCTGCATTCTGGCTTGACAGCCTCGACAAGCAGATTGCCGCCGGCGGAGACTCTACTATCGTTGTAGGAAAGTATCTGACCGCCACTTCTTATATGGTCGCAGAATAAAACGTCCCAACAGAGGAGCCGCTCTTTTCCAAGAGGCGGCTCCCTGCATATTTTGAATCATTCCGGAAGGCTGATGAACAGTGATATAATAAAACTTTTACCTGACTCGGTCGCAAACCAGATTGCGGCCGGGGAGGTGATTCAACGCCCGGCCTCCGTCATAAAGGAACTCGTAGAGAACTCTATTGACGCCGGCGCGACTTCAGTCGAAATTGTCGTCAAGGATGCCGGTCGCACCCTTATTCAGGTTGTTGACAATGGAAAAGGAATGACTCCTACCGATGCACGCATGGCATTTGAACGTCACGCCACAAGCAAAATCACCAGCGCCGATGACCTCTACACCCTGCACACAATGGGCTTCCGCGGGGAGGCCCTTCCGTCAATCGCTGCTGTGGCGCAGATCGAGTTGCGCACGATGCAAAAGGGGGAAAGCGTCGGGACAAGGCTTGTGCTCAGCGAATCGCAGTTTGTTGAGCAGGAACCCTGCGCGTGCCGTCCCGGTACCAGCCTCATGGTTAAGAATCTGTTTTTCCACATGCCGGCAAGGCGCAAGTTCTTGAAAAAAGACAGCGTCGAGATGAGCCATATCATGCATGAATTTGAGCGGCTCGCGCTGGTAAACACCGATGTGGAATTCACCTTTATCAACAATGGCGAGACGGAATATAAACTGTTGAGGGGAAATCTCAAACAACGCATAGGCTCGCTCTTCGGTAAAAGCATCGTTTCGCAGATCATTCCGGTAAAGACCGAGACGTCGATGGTGAGAATTAGCGGCTTCGTTGGCCTGCCGGGGCATGCGCGTCGCCGTGGAGCGCCTCAATACTTCTTTGTCAACGGTCGCAACATGCGCCATCCATATTTCCACAAAGCGGTCCTCGGCTGCTACTCGGAGCTTATTCCCGCCGACATGCAGCCGAGCTACTTCATTGACCTCGAAGTTGATCCGTCGACGATTGATGTAAACATTCACCCTCAGAAACACGAGATAAAGTTTGAAAACGAGCAGCATATCTGGCAGATCCTCAGTGCGGCTGTAAAACAGGCCCTCGGCAAGGTAAATGCCTCGGGAGCCATCGACTTTGACGCCGATACCATGCCTGACATTCCCGTTTTCATGCCCGACCGCGAAGCCCGCATGCCGGGTATCGCAACAGAGGAGGACTATAATCCCTTCGAGCCGGGTAACATGCATCCAAAAGTCTCGGTCGAACGCCGTTCAAGCATTACACCTGCAGCTGTCCCGCCCCGGAATGGAGCATCCCGCGCGCCCGACAACTGGGACAAGCTTTACGAGTCTTTCGCCTCGAGACGCGACTCTGCAGCCCCCGCTCAGGATGTTTTCCAACCTGAGATACAATCTCAACCCGCTTCAGAGGAAAAGGATTCGACCCTCATGGAAGTCCCCGAGACACACACAGGGCATATAACCGTTGCCGGGAAATGGATAGTGTGTCCTTCGCGCAAAGGCATGATGATCATCGATCGCCACAGAGCGCATGTGCGCATCCTTTATGACCGCTACAAGGCAGCCATGCAAGGTAGATCCCTTGAATCGCAGAAGTTGCTCTTTCCCGAAAGCATTACACTCACTCCGGCCGAGAGCACAATGATGTCCTCGGTTGCCGACACGCTCGCTACACTTGGCTACGACGTGTCTTTCCTGGGCAACTGCACCTGGGCCGTCAATGCCGTGCCGGCGTTGCATGGAGGCAATGCCGAGACACTCCGCCAACTCGTGGCTGAACTTACCGAGAGCGGCGACACTGATGCTGAAAAAGTATTTCACCCGGCAGCTCTGGCAATGGCCCGGTCGGGTGCTGTGGCACCCGGGAAGGTCATGACCGACGCGGAGACCGATGCTATTGTCGCCGACCTGCTGTCTTCGCCGGAAGGAAGCTATACACCCGACGGATTGAAGACCTACACTATCGTCGAACCACAAGCAATTTCAAAACTTCTCAGCTGACCATGAAAAAGCGGATCGTCTCGATAGTAGTGCTGTTGTGTACCGTGCTGTCAATGACCGCATCGCTCGAGATCAGCAAAAGCGCCACACAACGCAGCCTTCTCGCGCTTGACGACTCACTATCCATGAGGGTCAACTACATCACACGCCGTCAAAAAAGTATTGACAACCTTGTCGATTCCTTAAATCGCAACGGCTACAATAGCAGGCTGCTGCTTGAGATAGCCGATCGCTATACCGGCTTTAACAATGACTCGGCGTTGCACTATTATGCCCTCGGTAACCGATTTGCAACCGGAGATAATAAGATTCCGTTTGCTCTCGGCACGGCACGGTTGCTGCCTCTAAGCGGCATGTTCAGCCCGGCTATGGAGATCTTCGACTCTATAGATACGAAGAATATTCCCGCTGAATACCTGACCCAGTATTATGACTCGGGCAGACAGATGTACAGCTACATGGCTGCGTTTGCTGCAGGAGACGACAATTACCGCTCATATTATAATAACCGAGCGCTTGAACTTCAGCGCAAGCTGCTTGAACAGCTTCCCCATGACTCGGCCGAATATCGGTTCAACCTCGGAGAGTATTATTTTCTTACGGGCGAGCGAGGCAAGGCGCGAGTGCTGCTTGAATCAATAATGGAAAGCGAACCCGCGGCCAGTCCGTTGCGGGCCCGTGCCGCCCACCACCTGTCGGCTATCGCAAAAAACAGCAACGACGATAATGCCTATACATATTTTCTGACCCAGTCGGCTTTAGCCGATATTCTCACAGCCACTCGCGAAGTTGCCTCCTTGCAGGAGTTGGGAAAGCATCTTTACACTCACGGCGATGTCAACCGCTCCTACTACTATCTGACCGAAGCTCTCGCCAGCGCTGTTGAATGTGGTGCCCCCCTGCGCATGATCGAGTCCTCGCGCTCGTTGCCTATCATAGAACGCGCCTATGCCGAGCAGCTCAATTCAAAAAGGCGCACAATCTACGCTATTCTGGCCGTTCTGGTACTTGTGGTTATCGTTTTAGGTGTCACGATGTTTATTCTCAACAACAAGATGCATCGTCTCAACGTCCTCCAGAACAATCTGCGGCAAGCCAACCATATAAAGGAGGTCTACATATCGCAGTTCCTGAATCTTTGCTCCATCTACATGGATAAGCTGAATCAATTCTGCAAAATAGCCAACCGTAAAATTACAGCCGGGAAAGTCGAAGACCTTTACCGTCTCACTAAATCGGGAAAGTTTGTTGAAGAACAGAGCAAGGATTTCTACGAAGTGTTTGACAACGCGTTCCTTCACCTTTATCCCGACTTTGTAGAGCAGGTAAATGCACTGCTGCGACCAGATGCTCAGATTGAACTGAAAGAGGGCGAAAAACTGAATACCGACCTCAGAATACTTGCATTCATGAGACTCGGCATCGAAGAAAGCCCGCGCATCGCCCAGGTTCTCAACTATTCGCTCAATACGATCTATGCCTACCGTAACCGCACTAAAGCAAGGGCCATAGACCGCGAAAACTTTGAGAATAACATCATGAAAATCCGATCTGAGTCCTGAGGCAGCCTAAATATATTCTTATATTTCAGGACTTTTAACTATGTTTAAACATATTGACTTCCAATTATTTATCTTCAAAACTCACTTATATTTACCTATATTCAGCCTAAACATGCTTGTGGAGGCTTGCAAAAGGCTGTAACTTTGCAGTGTAAATAATTCGAAATCATTTCAGTTTTAGGGTTAGTATAGATTGTCAGTATCCAATCTCCCCGCAATCTCTGCTGATTGCGGACATAGACAATCAACGAAAAAATGTGTTTTATGTTAGTTATGTAATTGTTTTAAGTCATTAAAACGCACGACAGGGCGTCCTCGTGAGAAGGCGCCCTGTTTTGTATATATACGGTTCGTATTCACTGGCATTCGCGCGATGCTCCGAAAAGTTTTTGCACCACCATCACGTCGATGTAAGACGAACCTCTTCTAATCCATGAGCGAAGCCTGCCGGCAGGTTTATAACCCGCACCGGCAAACAATGCTCTCGAAGCCTTGTTATCCTCGGCAATATGGGCCCATAGCTGATGCATTCCTATCTTGCCTCTGCAATATTTCTCGAAAAGAGATAAAGCCTCTGATGCCATTCCCTGCCCGCGGAAATTCTCGGCGATATAGACAGAAACGCCGCCGCGCATGTCGGCCGGACAAAAATCGTATAAATCAATGCAACCGATAGCTTCGCCAGATTGCCGTTCAACAATGACGAGCCGAAGTTCCTGCATCGAGAAAACATCGGCATTATAATTATTCACATAGTTCCACACGATGAGTCTCGACACAGGGGCCGATACAGCCTCGGGCCTGTCGTTCTCCCAGATATAAAGGCGGTCAACATCGTCAGGCTCGGGAGCTCTCAAAATAATTTTATCGTTTTCTATCATAATCTCAATCGAAAGGTCTACGGTCGACAATAGAGCGGCCGAGCGTGAGTTCATCGGTATATTCCAGTTCATTACCAACGGCCACACCCCGGGCAAGGCGTGTGACAGCAGGACGATGCGCCGGCAGAGCGCTCAGTCGACGGTTGATATAAAATCCCGTGGTATCGCCCTCCATCGTCGGGCTCAGCGCGAGGATAACCTCATCAATAGTCCCCGAAGCCGCGCGTTCTATCAGTGAATCTATCTCGATATCGCGCGGTCCTATACCGTCAATCGGCGAGATCAGGCCACCAAGGACATGATAAAGTCCATGGAAACTACCTGTGCGCTCGACACAGACGACATCCTTCACATTCTCGACAACACAAATTACAGAGCTGTCTCTGGAGGGATCGGCACAGAGATCACAGATCTCATTTTCGCTTATATTGTGGCACACCCTGCAGTAGCGGATGCCACGACGCATATCTATGATCGACTGGCCAAGTGCTACCGCCTCGTTTTCGTCTCTCCTCAACAGGTATAGCGCGAGTCGCAGGGCCGTCTTGCGCCCTACCCCTGGCAATCGAGAAAGCTCGGTGACCGCACCCTCAAGTAGACTTGATGAAAATTCCTGTTCCATTAATCTTATTTATCATTTTTTAGACGGCGCATGCGCAAGGTTGCTTTCCAGTAGGGAAATGAAAAAGAGAGCAGATCATCAAGAATCTGAGCTCCGCATCCATCTCCGACCGGAACACCCGACGGCTGAAGCCAGTCGAGGTCAAATATACCCGGAAAGGTCGCAGCCTTCATTGAACCCTTAATGCGCATTTGCGTCCATGAAGGGTCGCCGTCGATGTATATTATGTCATATTCACCGTCTCCTCGCGACACTGTCGCCAATGTATAGCGGCCTCCAATCGCTATAAGCCGCGGATCAGTATCGCTGTCATAATGTACCCAGACGCCTTCATAAGGGTCATCAGAGGCAGACAGGTATTCTAAAAGGCTTTCAAGACTATCAAACGGCGCGAGACGCGGCTGTTCCGGGCACCGGGACTGCAAGTCGTAGCGCAGAACAGCCTTGATTCCCGAAGCACTGGCTTCAAGTGCAACAGTGTCGGCAAGTTCATATGGAACCGGGAACCATTCTGCAGGGCGACGGACCGCGGCTGCCACCGATGCTCCGCCTGCCGTAAGGCTGAGCTTTATTGAACAACCGAGTCGTACGGGGTCGCCGTCAAGACGCAATCCATGCTTTTGCACCGATTCTTTTCCTTCCTCAATTGTTCCGATTTCGAGCAATATCATTTCATCCCAGTCCTCTCCGCCAGCTGCCGGATCATAATTCAAACGTGCAAAATTACAGTCACCGTTATGCGACACATTCCATTTCAAAGTAGCCGACGATTTTCCACGCGACGCAGGAAGAACCCTCATATGGTATGACATTTCTACCGGTCCCGGGCTGAGAACGGTATCCTTCACAAAATCAATTGCAGATGAGCTCAGGGTGGTCCACAATATCAGGACAAGCAGAAAAAACTTTCTCATAAACCGGTCAAATCTGCTACACGGCTGCAAAACTCATCGGCGCCGATATTATAAGGAATATAATTCAGTGTAAAGCCACGGCGTTCCATTCCGCGGAACCATGTCATCTGTCGCTTTGCAAACTGATGAATGGCAATTTCCAGTTCCTTGACCATCGAATCATAGTCACGGCGCCCGGTAATATACTCGGTTATGAATTTATATTCGAGACCGTAATATATAAGGTTTTCGGGGTCCACTCCGCTATCAATCAAACCTCTCACCTCATCGACCATTCCCTGTTCAAGACGTGCGTGAAGGCGTCGGGTTATACGTTCACGGCGCTCGTCGCGAGGAATATCGACACAGACAATCACCGCATCTTTAACAGGATGTGGCGTTACGTTAACAGCCTCGTCGGGATGCTCGTTATAATAAGCTGCAATCTCAATGGCTCGCACAGCCCGCTTGACGGTATCGATGTCAGTGCGGTTATGCAAGGATTTCATTCCGGCAAGAATAGCGGCGAGCTCGTCAAGATCTTTGCCGTCGAGAGTGTCACGCAACTCCTGATTAACTGGAACCTCAGGCAATCTGAGGCCGTTTAGCAGAGCCTCTACATATAGTCCGGTACCACCACAGACTACAGGAAGATTCCCCCTGCTTTTGATACCGTCGATACTGGCGTTGGCGTCCCTCAGATATTCATACAGATTATACTTGTAACCGGCAGGAACTACATCCAGCATATGAACCGGCACTGAACCATATTCCTCCAGGTCCTTTCCGGTACCGATATCCATGCCTGCATATACCTGGCGCGAGTCAGCGCTTACTATCTCGCCGCCAAGACGTCCGGCAGCTGCTACCGCAAGGGAAGTCTTGCCCGAGGCCGTTGGGCCCGTTATGACAAGCATCGTACACTTCATTATCTATAGACCTGGCCCGTGAGACGTTGCCACAGTCGGCGAGTGCGGAAGAAGGGCCTGTCCTCGTTGTTACGGGCGACGCCAAGCCATGAAATATCGTTATAATCTACATCCCAGTCGGCAAAATCGCGCAGTCTGAAAGTGGGACGGTAATGCTTTATAGGATAGCGACGCAAGCCCTCGCGGGTATAAGTTTTCCAGGCCATCGTGATGGTGTAGATGCGATAAATCTCGTTGGCAAGCTCCGCCGTGAGAGCCGACTCCTTGAGCATGCGGTCGACCATATCGAGAGTACACCACTCTCCGCGGAGACTTCCGCAGTAGGTCTCATAGGCATCCCCTTTCAGGAAGGCTGCGTAATGAATTATCTCCGAGGCCATGTCGTGGCTCTTGTTGGCATAGAGGAAGCGCATGCGTGCATCCTCGATCCCGCTGATGGTTTTAAAATTAACAGCAGCATCCTCGGGTGATATAAAGTCCGTGGGTCGCACGTCGGCCGTCGCGGGTGTATCCCATCGCCCGTCACTGTTACGCTCGAGCAGCAAGCTGTCTCCGGCAAGCACAAGGTAGCGCACGATTGACATCTCCGATGCTGTCCCCTGGGTCATAGGTCCAATCATCATGCTCATATTGGTATATCTCATGAGCATGAAAACCACGGTCACGAGCAACAGTATCACCGGCATGATTGTAAAGAAGAATTTGTCGGGACTGTTGAAGCTTACATTAATATAATAGGTAAAGTAATACCACCATTGGATCGAGCCGATCGCGAAGCTCACGAGCAGCATGAGCTGAAGCTGATAAGTCGCTTCCTTCTCATAGATCATGGACACCACGCTGTTGCTCTCGACATGGCCGTTGCGGGCACGGCAATCGCGGCAGAAACTTCCGCGCTGACCCATCAGGAGATCAAAGGCGGCGACCAGGACCATCACCGGCATCAGTACAAGTGACGTGATATAAGGGATCTCCCGGTTGGAGGCCGACCAGTCAATCAAACCGTCAAACAACATGTGGGAGTTGAGTATATTGATTGTCTCCATGATGACTGCCGTCCAGAAAAGAACCTGGGCGCCGTAGCGCGATATCATGGCACAGCGGTGTGTGGGACCGAAACTCAACCGTCGCGAATATACCAGCAAGGTATATGATATCAAGGCCACCGGCAGCGGCAACCATGCAGGTGTCACAACGATGCGCAGCAGCAGGACTGCCACAAAAGCGGCGACTGTAATCGTCCAGCTCATCCACATGGACATGAGCATCGAGCGTGTTGCATTTTCGTTATTTGTAGGCATGATTTCAAAGATTCTTGTTAAACCAATCGAGCATCTTGTTATAAACGACTGAACGGGCGCGACCGCCGTTTATTGAATGATTCATACCCGGGAATATAAGCATATCACAGAAGCCGCCAACCTGCTCAAGCGCTGAAACAAACTCGATAGAATTGGCAGGATGGACATTATCGTCCGATGTTCCGTACATCAGAAGCAGCGGACACTGGAGGCGATGTGTGCGACGCAGAGGCGCCGAATTGCGGTAGCCGTCTTCATTCTGGCCGGGAGTCTGCATATAACGCTCGGCGTAGATGGTGTCATAAAAACGCCAGTCGGTTACCGGAGCGACTGCGACAGCGGCCTTGTAGGGATTATCCTCGGCGGTGGAAGCCATCAGAGCTTCATACCCGCCGTAGCTCCATCCGAAAATACCGATACGCGAGGGATCGACATAGGGAAGAGATCCGGCGTAGCGGGCTGCAGCAAGCTGGTCGATAGTCTCATAGTAGCCGAGGCGCTTGTAAACTATATCGCAGAAATCGCGTCCGCGACCGCCTGTACCGCGACCATCGACACACACGACAACGTATCCGGCAGCTGCAAAGGCATCCATCCAGTCGAGTTGCCATCTGCGCAAGACTTCCTGTGAACCGGGACCGCTATACTGATACATCACTACCGGGTAACGGCCGGTAGCTGAAAAATCGCGCGGCTTGATAATGTATCCGTTTAACTCGACGCCGTCGCTTCGCATAGTGAAGAAGGAACGAGGTGCGACCAGGGAGCGGGTGGCTGCGGCATAGGCAGCATTGTCCTCGAGGACCCGTATTTCCTTGCCGGCGGCGTTAACCATGGTATAGACCGGCGGCTGCTCGGGGCTTTGGGTGTTCATCACCGCATATTTCATTCCCGGAGCAAACGCTGCCGATGAATAAAGACCGGCAGGTGAGATATCAGTTACCTTGCCCTTCTTATCCATGCAGCGAACCGTGCGGTCAAGGGGCGTGGGAGCAGCCACCTGATAGTAAATTGAACCGTCGGAATCTATGCCATAACAGGCTGTAACATCACAGTCGCCTGTAGCGGGAGCCTGAATCTCAACGCCGTTATAATTATAGACATAGAGACGGGTGAACCCGTCGCGCCAGGAAGTTACAATAAAGTTGTCGGGGTTAATGACCAGGTTCTCGTAGGTTGCGGGAAGAATCCATGAAGTCGACGTTTCGGAGTATAATTCCTTGGCGACCGTCGACTTGGGATTAACCTTATAGATCTGACACATACTCTGGTCACGATTGAGACCGACCACGACAAGAGTCTCGGGATTAGGACCGTAAGCGATGCGCGGAATATATTCGATACGCTCGTCGGGCAAGGTCATGGTTTTGGTCTTGCGGGTTTCTACGTCATAGCTGTGCAGGGTCACGCGGCTATTTGGCATGCCTGCGACTGGATATTTGTAGGACCACACCTCCGGGTAAAGCGATGTACCTTCCAGGCGTGTAGGTGAACCAAAATCCATCATATTATACAGCGGCACTTCGCTCTCGTCGTATTTAAGGAAACAGAGATTGAGATTGTCCGGTGCCCAGGTCATGGAGCAGACAGTCGCGAACTCTTCTTCATAGACCCAGTCGGGCACGCCGTTAACTACACGCCCCGGAACTCCGTCGGTAGTAACGGCAACCTCGCTCTTGTAATCAAGCTTCGCAACATAGATATTGTTATCGGCCACAAAAGCAACCATGCGCGAGTCGGGCGAAAACAGCGGTTGCTGCTGGCGCGGATGCTGGACAGAAAGAGGACGCAACAGACGCGAGCGCACCTCATAAACATAATAGGATGCCGTCGACGAGCGTCGGTAAATAGGCCGCGACTCGTTCCATACGAGGACTTTTGATGCATCCCCGCTCAAGGTGAACCCCTCAATAAGAGGCAGGGAGACCTCGCGGGTACGCTCGACATTGAAAAGCGTGTCAAGAAGCTTGCCGCTGCGGGTATCATAGCGCTCGATGCGACGGCTGTCGTCGCTCAGAAGATAATAGCTTTCACCGTCCTGCGCATAAGTAAAACCGCGCGGAGCAGCGGGCCTGTTGGCCGGGTAGACACATTTCTGCATCATATTCTTGTCCACATCGCGGGCGACTGCGGAGGACACTGCGCAGCCCATCGCCAGGACAAAACTTAGTATTGTTTTACAATTCATCGTGTAAGATCAAATTAAGGACTATTAAAGGAGAGCTGCTTCAATCAGAATAACGACAGTTGCGACGGATGGTCGGGACGGTCAGAGTTTTTACGGTGAGGATCCTTGTAGCCAAATTCACTGTCGGCATCGGGCTTGCGCATCGACGGGGTCTCGGCCGGCGGATTCTTGGTAAACCAGTCCTCTGACTCAAAGGTCTTTTCGATTTCCGAGAGGTCGGCTTCGCTGATGACCGGCGCCTTGACTTCAAAGGCTTCCTCGGCGGCAACCGGCTGCTCGGGAGTAGAATCTTCGGGGTGAGAAGGTTCCGGCGCAGGCGACAAAGCCTTTATGCGTGCCTGTAACTCGGCCTCGCGGCGAGCCTGCTGGCGCAGATTGCGTGCTATCGTTTCCTTCAAGGATTCTATCTGGGCATCGCGGTCGGCCATAGCCTTCTTCTGCTTCTTGATGGTCTCGGCATCGGCTGCAAGGCGCTCGTCGACCTGGGCCATTTTTTTGTCAAGCTCGATATTGTAACTGTTGATTATATCATTGGCTTCGACAAGTTGCTTGTCGCGTTCGGCAAGGCGCTTGTTGGCGCCGGCGAGATTCTTTCTCATGTCCTCGACCATCTGGCCCGAGACACGGTTCTGCTCCTTGAGGTCGTCGATGGCGCCTCTCATCTCGTCAATCTGGATTCGGAGTGCATCAGCCTCGGCAGCGCGGGATTCACCGGGATTTTCGCGCAATTTACGAATTTCAGAGTTGAGTCTCTCTATTTCGGCGCGGGCGCTGTCGACGTCTTCCTGCTGCACACCGGCTACTTTCAGGCGGTTGACCAGCGAACGGTTCTCGAGTTCATATTGCTCACGGTCGGCCTCAAGGCGCACGACCTGCGATTCAAGATCATGCAGACGGTCGCTGAGCGCACGTTTCTGACGGTCGGCGCTGAGCTGTTTTTGCTGCATGTCGGCCGATTTCTTCTCGATGTCATCGGCCTTGGCCTTGATGGCATCAAGCTCGGCAGCCATCGATTCGCGTGTCTGGTGCCAGCGCTGTTCGCAATAAGCCTGAGCCTGCGCTGCCAGAGAATCGAGATAGGCCTTGACGCCACCGTCCATGGCCTCGCGCAGATATTTTATCTGGGCCTGCTTGTCAACACTCTGTGCAAGGAAAGGCGGCAGGGACTTGTTGAAAATCTCCACTACCTTTTCAAATATGATATTCTGCTTCTCGCGGTCAAATTCAAGTGTCGCGTCCGCGGCGCCTCCTTCACCTTCTTCAGCCGTGGAAGCTGTCGATGATGAAGACACGGCCTCGGCTGTATCGGCATATAGGGTTTCGTCCTCGGCGACTGTGTTGGCGTCGAGTCCCAGGCTGCGTTTCAATGAATTGAAGAAACTCATAGGATTTCATTGTTATTATCGGCCGGGGGCGCGAGAGCTACGATGCCCGCTCCGCGACGGCCGTTTATTGCTATATATAGAGGATTCTCAAAGTGTACTACCCTGATAAAGCCGTCGTCGTAGACGGCATCCATCGCATCCAGGGCAGCGATGTTGTAACAGGCTCCGGGAGCCGAGGGTGCGATAGTGAAATACCCCACCCCGAAGGAGGTGAGATTATGGAAAAAGTGTGTTCCCTGGCTCGGGTCGGGACAATAGGTTCCCACGGCAGCTTCGGCAATAAGACGCGTAGCCGAGATATCGGCCCACTTGACAGGGACTCCCAGCGCTGGATCACTCGATCCCCAGCGGCCCGGGCCTACCAGAATATAGCCGGCGCCTTTCTCTATAAATCCGCGATTGATGCGCTCAATAACAGGCACAAGACGCGCGTTGTTGAGTGAATCGAAAGTGTCGGGACGTATGTAGACGATGTCGCGCACATCCTCGACGCTGCCGTTGCCTATAGCGGAGGTGCTCCGCAAGATAATCTTTTCCGGGTCGACATCCAGCATCGCGTCGGTGACAAGCTCCTTGCGGTCAATTATGGGTCTTATCTGCAACCAGTAGATATGGCCCTTGTCCACGGGTGTAGACGAGGCCATCGGATTGACAAGACCGGCGAATTCTATCTCGACGGGCCGCTGCATGGCGTTCTGCCCTTGCTTGAGCATGAAGTCCACAGCCTGAGCCAAGGGGAAGACCTTGTCGCGCAGGATATTGTTGAAAGTGATGACGCGCCGACCGGGGCCCTCCTCGTAATCTTTCAGGATACCGTCGCGGGCGTCATAGGTAGAAGCAATATATCGCAAGGCTCCCGTGTTGGCAAAGTCCTGCACGGGGCGAGTCAGAATGTTATAGCTGTCGTCGGTCGTGATCTCTCCGGTGCCGGCGGGGTCTGTCGGCAGTACACAGAGACGTGTCTGAGTCTGCTTGAGGGCGAGATCAAGCGTGGATGTCTGCAACACATGCTCGGGATGGAGAGGACTGAAGCGAAGGGCCACGCCGCCGTCAACGATATATTTGCCGAGACCTACGGCTATTTCTGCCACGCCGTCCTCGGGAAGTTCATCGCCAAGGGGGTAATAGTTCAGCGACCTTCCGACGCCCGAAAAATTGGGGAAATAACAATCTTTATATGTCTCGCCGACGACTTCCTGGATAATGACAGCCATCTTTTCCTGGTCGATAAGATTACTGGTGGCATTCATGTAGTCCTTACCGGCGCGGAAGAAGACCGAGGCGTAGACAGCCTTGATGGCGTCGCTGAGCAGTCTCAGGCGCTCGTAGCGGTCGGGCACGCAGGGTATCATATATGTCGAATATATGCCTGCAAAGGGCTGATAATGGGAGTCCTCGAGCAAACTCGACGAGCGCACGGCCAGCGGTCTGTCGACAACCTCGAAGAGAGCGAAGAAGTCTTCAACGAGTCGCTCCGGAAGGCGTGCCGCCAGGAAATGAGCAAGTATCTCGCTATCGGGAGCATCGCTCAATGCCAGGGGATAAAGGCGGTTGCTCGCCATGAATTCGTCGAAGATATCGGTACACAACACCACCGTGCGCGGGATGGATATCGTGACACCGTAGAAGTTGTCACAGATAGGATTCTTCTTAATGATAGAGTCCACAAATGCCAGGCCACGGCCTTTACCGCCGAGACTGCCCTGCCCTATACGCGCGAAATTACTGTAATGGTCAAAGCGATCCTTGCGGAAAACTGCGACGACGCCGCGGTTCTTCATCTTGCGGTATTTCACGATCAGTTCAAAGAACAGCTGCCGCGCCGCCGGAGCATCATCGATTGACTCGAATCGGTGACGTTTGATTATATCGGCGATGGGAAACAAAGCTCGGCTATAGAGCCAGCGTGAAATATCGTTGTTCTGGGCATGGATGAACAATGCCTCGTCGGGAATCTCGTCAAGACGATACTGAAGGTCCTTCAGGTCGCGGAAGCGCATAATCTCCTCGCCGGTGACGGGATCCTTGATAATAAAGTCACCGAAACCGAAGTGGCTCATGATTGCCTCGCCGAGATCTACGGGCAGTTTTTTCGAATTCTTGTCAAGGAATACGCCTCCGAGGGTCTTAACATCGGCCTCGTTGGCTATCTCGGAAGACTCAATAATCAGCGGCAGGTGGGGATCGTGCTCGCGCAGGTATCGCGCAAGCTTAATGCCTGCCTTAGGGTCCTTGACTCCTTCACGCATGAAGGATACGTCGCTGATGACCCCGAGCATATTTTCTCCGTATTTCTCATAGAGCGCCACGGCTTCCTCATAGTCGCGCGCAAGCATCACCTTGGGACGGCCGCGCATGCGCAGCATCTGCTCGTGCTCGTTAAGCGCCTCGGTAGAAAATACCCGTGACTGTCCCAGCAGGAATTTATAAATGTGAGGAAGCACGGATGAATAAAATCTCACGGAATCCTCGACCACGAGAATCATCTGCACGCCGACATCGGTGATGTCATCGGCATTCATTCTGTCTTCAAGCAATTTTATGATCGCCAGAAGCAGGTCCATGTTGCCGAGCCAGCTGAACACATAGTCGATTGACGACAGATCCTCCCGGGCCAGTCGCCGTGAAACCTCCTTTGAGAAAGGAGTGAGCATGATTAATGGTATGAGGGGGTGCAGGGCCTTGATGCGTCGGCAACCGTCGATCGACTCGGAAAGCTCGCCGGCCGGCATCACTATCACAAGGTCAAAATGACTGTGAGCCATGGCCTCGACAGCTTCTCCAACGGTGGAAACGCGTGTTACACGGGGGGGCGAGCTCAGGTGCAGCGACACATATTCCATATAGAGCTGCTCGTCGACGCGGCCGTCCTCCTCGAGCATGAAAGCGTCGTAGCGCGATGCTACAAGCAACACATTGAATATGCGTCGTTGCATCAGTTGCCCGAAGGCCGTTTCTTTCAGGTAGAGCCTGCTCAAGGATTGCTCGTTCATGGGCCTGCTAAGTAAAAAGCTTTTGCTTGCAAAGGTACAAAAATATTATATAATTATTTTCAAACATCAAGTAAAAAAATAATCACTCCCAGCAAACCAAAAAGCGAGATGACGTGTTATAATTATAAATCTAACCAAACGAATAGAATATTAACAATTTCAACTAATTTATACATTATGAAAGCTCTTAACATCAGCTATTTAGGACAGACCCGCGCATGGTGGGCAGTTTTAGTCGTCGGCATCCTGATGGTACTCTCAGGATTTGCTTATTGGTTCTGGCCCGAAGCCGGATACGCAATCGCATCCCAGATCTTCGGTTGGTTACTTATTCTCGCCGGTGTAGTACAACTCTGTGTTGCAACCGGACCTAATCGTAAAGCCGGCTGGGGCTGGTGGCTCGCCGGCGGCGTGATCGATATTTTCATCGGTTTCATGCTTGTCCGTTCAATTATTCTCAGCGAAGCCGTCTTCCCCTACTTCCTTGCCTTTGTATTCATCTTCTGGGGTATTGAAGCACTGATCGGCGCCTGCTATCGCAACGGTTCAAATTACTGGTGGCTTGGTATCATCAACGGTATCCTTCTCTGCCTCGTAGGCTTCTTCTTCCTTGAAGCCGGCTGGACTTCGGATATGGAAATGGTTTCCTTCCTTGCCTCTATCGCATTCATCTACTGGGGCTTCACCCTTGCTATCGCAAGCTACGACCTGAAGCCTGTACCTGAAAAATAAGATTCAGGAAAGCAGTTAAAAACTGAAGGTAACGAAAAATGATATTGACGCCGGGCGCGCAGATTGCGTTGCCCGGCGTTTTATTGTTATTGTCAATCAAAATAGCCTATCAATTTGTTATTAAATAAAAAATGTCTATCTTTGCACTAAACCTCCTGCAACGGGCGTTGTCTAAGGTATAAAGACAATCTGAAGTAACAAATTCTCAAATTAAAACGATATGACATTCAAGCGCCTCCCCCTCCTTGCGATGCTGCTGACCGCAGCTGTAGCCTCGCAGGCTTCGACCTCCCAGTGGGACGACGATGACGACATCTATTACAATCCCTCCAAGCAGACTCCTGCCAAACAGACTCAGACTGCTTCGGGCAATTATGTTCCCAACACCGTGGTTAACTACCCCGGTGCCGAGACCTACACTCCTGTCTACGGCACTGGTCTCAACGTCAATATTGACGAATATAATCGCCGCGGTCAATTCCTGGTGCAGGACAGCGTGGCTGCCGATACCACCGGCAATGCCGATACATTTGCCTATACCCGTCGCATCGAGCGATTCTATAACTCCGACATCGTTAACGCTTCCGGCGACGGTGACCTCATTGACTATTACTATGCCTATGAACCCGCGAGCGATATAAATATCTATGTTGTCAACGCCGTTCCCGGTTACAATTCGTGGTACACCCCCGCCAGCTGGTACTGGAATACCTATAATTATTTTGATTATTCCTGGGGATGGAACTGGAGTTGGGGTCCTTCCTGGTCTTGGAGCTGGGGTTGGGGCCCGAGTTGGAACTGGGGACCGAGCTGGAGCTGGGGTCCCGCTTGGGGCTGGGGACCCAGTTGGGGTTGGGGACCCTCATGGGGTTGGAATCCCGGTCCCGGTTGGGGCTGGAATCCCGGTCCTACACCTCCTCCCGGCCACGGTCCCGGCTGGGCAAGCAGCGCAGGTTCTTCGCGTCCCCATGCGCCGGCCGGAAACGGTGGCTCATCTACAGCCGGCCGTCGTCCCGGAGCTATCAGCGCCGGAGCCAACAACGTATTCACTCGTCCCGGCAACATGGGACAGGGCAACATAAACGGAGCGACCTCTCCCGCTGCACGTCCCGGTTCGAACGGCTATGCACGTCCTTCCACAACCGTTACCCCTACAGGTACGTCAACGGGCAATAACAACAACTATGGAAACGGAGTATTTAACCGTGGCCGCAACTCGGGTTCGAATAATAATAATAACAACACGACAACGCGTCCCGCATCGACGCCCCGCAACAACAATAACAATTCCAGCTGGGGCAGCGGCTCAAGCTCGCGCGGCCGTAGCACCGGCGGCGGCTCTACCGGCGGCAGCCACAGCGGTGGCGGCAGCACACGCGGACGCCGTTGATAACCCTCAGAATCACACTTTCAACTCCTCTGCTTCACTTAAAACACATCAGTCCAACAAACTATGAAAAAGACCCTTCTCGCTCTCGCAACAGCAGCGGCCGTCCCCGGCGGAGTCATGGCCCAGAGCGCTGTAGATGCTTATACACTGTCTCAAACCGACCAGCGCGGCACAGCCCGCTTCATGTCGATGGGCGGCGCATTCACGGCCCTTGGCGGCGATCTCTCGACCCTGAACCAGAATCCCGCAGGCATCGGTATCTACCGTCGCAGTGAAATCGGTGCAACTCTCGATATTTCTCCGCGCCGCATCACGTCAGAATCGCCCGACACAAAAATCGGAGTCAGTAAGACCAAGGCTTATTGCAACAACTTCGGTTATGTCGGCAGCGTGCGACTCCCGAGCGCCCTGCGCACATTCTCCTGGGGTGTGACATTTAACCGCGTTGCATCGTTTGACCGTGTCTTTAATGTCTACAATGCATCGTCGCCGTCATCGGTTACCGATTACATTGCCTCCTATACCAGCAACGCCGGTTATAACGCATCAAGCATGGAATTTACCGATTCCTACAATCCCTATACCAATCCCGATCTTGACTGGCTGTCGATCCTTGCTTACTCAAGCTACATGATCAATCCCACTTCCAATAACCGCTATGTGGGACTCACGCAGAACGGCACTATCGGCGATTCCTACAGCCAGGTACGCGAGAGCGGCTATGTCGACGAGTATGCAATTGACTTCGGCGGCAACGTCAGCGATGTAGTTTACTGGGGTATCGGTTTCGGTATCACTGATTTAAGCTACAACCTCACTTCTTACTATTCCGAAAGCATGGAAAATGCCCGGATTGTAGCTGACAACAACGGCACGCAGGGTCTTGCTACCGGTAACGCCGGCATCGAGCTCAACAATTACCGCAGCATCTCGGGCTCGGGCTGGAATTTCAAGGCCGGTGTCATAATCAAGCCCATCCAGCAGTTGCGCATTGGCCTCGCTGTCCACACCCCAACCTGGTATAACCTTTCCCAAAGTGCTTATGCCGAGAGCTACTACAGCTACTACAATCCCGCTGTAGCCGAGGGACAGAACAATCCTTTCAAGGGCAATGACTACACTGATGATTCCTACTATAACTTCCGCATCAACGCTCCCTGGAAGCTGATGGTTGGCGCCGCTGCCGTCATCGGCAATTCGGCCATCGTCTCGATGGACTATGAACGCCAGGCCTACGGCGATATGAAACTCAGCTACCAGGACAACTGGGGCAATTATGTTCAGGATGAATATGTCAATGACGACATTAAGAATTATTTCAAGGCAACGGATATCATCCGTTTCGGTCTCGAATACCGCATTTCCTCCAACGTCAGTGTCCGCGCCGGTTACAACCACGCGACCACCAACGTCAAGAAAGAAGCAGCCGACGGAGCTGTCGAGGTAATCACTGCCGGTACCAACCCCGCCTATACTTTCAACCGTGACGTTAACGCCGTGTCATTGGGTCTCGGCTACCGTTATCAGGCCTTCTACATCGACGCCGCCTATGTCTACCGCAAGAAGACCTCGACCTACCACGCCTACACCGACTTCAACAATGTCAAGGCTCCTACAGCACAGCTGACAGAGACCGACAACGACATCGTCCTCTCGGTAGGTTTTAAATTCTGATATTCGCAGGATAAATCACATAGCCACTTCCCCGTCAACGGAGAAGTGGCTTTTTAAAATATACTGAAATGAAGAAAGCCCTGTGGTTCAATCCCTGGAACGACATTGCACTCGCCCGGAATGTAGAAGCATTCACTCCTCCACCCGCGGCGACGTCCCTTGCGCGCGCCGGTCAACTGCTGCCACTGTGGGTAGCGGGTGAAGGTGACAGAGTCGTCTGCGACGGAGTCAATGACGCATGGCTTCTCAACATAAAGTCACGCCTGGACCTGCCCGGCGAACCATGGGACCACAATCCCGACAATCTGTCCCCTACTCCATGGGGATGGTCACGGGCAGCCCGCCGCTATTTCCGCATCAACGGTTTCGACAATCGGTCGCTTCCCGATGACGCCGAGCTTGAGTTAATAAGGAATTTGTCCCATAGGCGCACGGCAGCCGAGGTGGCACGCCGCCTTGCCGAAAGGCTCGATTTCGACGTGTGGCCCGCGGCTAAAGAGATAAAGTCGGCTGAGGAACTTGCCTCAGTTCTCGCCCGCGGAAATTTTGTCGTGAAAGCCCCTTGGTCGTCGAGCGGCCGAGGTATAACGTTCTCGACACCGGAAACTTACCGGAAAGTCGTGCAGCGCGTTGCGGGAACTATTAAATCACAGGGATCCGTAATGGTTGAACGCGCTGCTGACAGAGCCATTGATTTTGCAATGCTTTTCTCGGCCGACGATGATGGCTGTCGCTACGCAGGACTGTCGTTATTCGCTACCGGTCCCGGAGGTGAATATCGCGGCAACTCTGTCGCAAAGCAGGAAATTCTTGAACAAAGAATAGTGGAGGCCGGAATAGAAGCCGCTCATCTTCAGGCGGTGAGACACACGCTCAGGGATGTTCTGGAGGAAATGACGACGGGGATCTACCGGGGACCGATTGGCGTGGACATGCTGGTCGACCGCGCCGGAATGCTCGACCCGGTCGTCGAGATTAACTTCAGATATACGATGGGATTTGTAGCACTTGCACTGGAACGTCATGCCGCCGTCGATTCTATATTCAGCATCGTAAAAGGACCTGTAGATGACACAGCCGTGATTACCGGAGGCAAGCTCGTTGAAGGTACCCTGGCGCTGACGCCGCCGGGAGCCGATTTTACTTTCACGCTCAGCGCGGCTACCGACAGGCAGCTTTAATAGCCTTTACGATATTTGTCCTCTTCCGAGTCTTCGAGGATAGACAGATAGGATGAGTATCGCGACTGCGCAATGCGCCCTTCTTCAAGAGCCTGCAGTACTGCGCAACCGGGCTCGTGTGTGTGAGTGCAGTTGCCGAAACGGCAGTCGCGCGAGGCCTCGAAAAGCTCGGGGAAGTAATGCGCGACCTGGTATTTGTCAAAGTCGATGGTCCCGAAACCGCGCACTCCCGGAGTATCGATTATTGCGCCTCCGCCGGGTAGCATGAACATCTCGCTGAAAGTGGTGGTGTGCATGCCGGTATCGTGAACAGCAGAAATCTCGGCTGTGCGGAGGTCAAGACCCGGAATAAGGTCATTTATCAGGGTCGACTTACCTACACCTGAGTTACCCGAAAGAAGGGTGATTTTTCCCGCGAGCAATTCACGGAGTTCCTCAATTCCGGCACCCGAGCGGGCCGACACTTGCGCAACCTCGTAACCTATGGAACGATAGAGATAACTTACCGCCTCGAGAAGTTCTTGGTCTTCCTCATCATCAAGCAGGTCGATTTTATTGATAACAAGTATTGCCGGGACGTCATAGGCACTGGCAGTAGCCAGAAAGCGGTCGACAAAGGTCAGGGATGTCACAGGATGGGCAAGAGTCATCACGAGCATCGCTCGGTCAATATTTGCGGCTATGATATGCGACTCCTTGGACAGATTACTTGCGCGCCTGATGATGTAGTTGCGACGGGGAGCAATCGCAGTGATATAGGCTGTTCCATCATGAGCGGGAGGACCCACCGTCACCCGGTCGCCTACCGCGACGGGATTGGTGGTGCGGATGCCTTTGATGCGGAAATTTCCCTTTATCTTGCAGTTCACCTCGGGCGACCCGTCATCGGGAAGCACCACATAATGAGAACCGGTGTTGCGGATTACGATACCTTCCATTGCATTATATTCTTTCAACGTCGGTAGCGCGCAACCATGCCGGACTCGAGCCGTTGATGCGGACTTTATAATACCTGGGTGAAACAGGGTCATCGGGAGTTGCCACCGAGTCGACTATCTCTACCTTCGTACCCTCGTGGAGAGGCACGACTTTCTCGGTCTGTCGCGGCTGGCGGGGAGCCGAGTTAAGCATTGTCGAAGGCGCGGTGATAATAGCCTCGGAATGGTCGTCAACACGCGATGCCGCGTTAGCTGCCACAACGATCAGGTAGATAGACACTGCCAGCATAATGATGCCGCCGAAGAAGCCGAGCTTGCGCAACGCAACATTTCCGGCAAAGATATAGAGTGCTACCGCTCCGCAAAGGATTACGAAGGCCACCACGGCAGCCCAGGCCCATGTATTAGCCGCAGCAGCCGTCACAACCGAGCCGTGAAGACGAGTCAGGAATGAATTGTTATCTTCAGGCTTGTCCTGAAGGCGTGAACGTACAAAGGCAAGGTTGGCACGAGCCTCGGGATGGGTTGGATCGAGCCGCAGGGCACGCTCGTAATTCAATACAGCCCGTGCCACGTCGCCGCGCCTGTAATAGGCGTTGCCGAGATTGTAAAGGACTTCGGGACTGTTGCCTTCACCGGCGAGGATCTCCCGGTAGAGATTGATAGCCTCGCCATACTGCTCTTTGTTGTAGGCCGAATCGGCAAGCGCATGAGATGCCTCGGCGCGCGCGGTCATCATAGCCGCCATGGCCACAAGTATAGTGAAAATTATCTTTTTCATCATTTTAACGTATCTTGAAGAGCCTTTACTGCGTGCTCGGCACGGCCGAGAACATCTGACATCGCATCGTCGGAACCCGAGGGCGTGAAGCGGGCCATTTCACAATCATTGAGTACATCGATTACCTCGGTAACCGTTTCCTGAGGCACGCCACGCTCAAGGAGCTTCTCAGCGATCGTATCGCTGATCAACCCCGACGGTGCAATCGACAGCTTGTCACCGATAAAACCTTTGAGGGCGCGCGCAAGCTCGTCGTAGAACAAATCGGGCTTGTGTGCCTTCAGATATTTGCGGGCCACGCTGAAGCGCTTTGAGGCTATGCGGTTGGCCCGGGCGAGACGTCGGCCGGCAACGTCGGCACTGCGCTTGACATGAGCACGATAGACAATGACGACAACAATGAGGGTGAGGGCCACGCCGCAGTAAATCATCCAGTACCACCACCGGCCGAAAACAGGCGCGGCGGGAACTGAAATCGAGCTGCCGAGAGGATTGATATGAAGAATGTCCGTCAACTCGGTCGACACTTCCTTCTGAGCGGTAACGACTGCCGGGCCATTTCCCCGAAGTACATTCAACTCAAAAGCCGGTGCCTCCACCGTGACATATTTTGCTGTAGAGGGGTTGAAGTAAATGAACGGGAAAGAGCCGATCGTAAACTTGCCCACTTCCTGAGGCACGAAAGGATAATCGGCAGTGAAAGTGCCGGCATAATTCGAGCCGTTGAAGTTAGCTTCTATATCGGTCTTCGGAGTATATGTCTCGAAGGTAGAGGGGAAAGTCACGGCCGGGGCGTTGAGATATTTGATATTACCCGAGCCCTTAACAGTGAGGGTATAGGTTGCCGATTCGTTGGAACGTACTATCTGGGGAGAAACGGCAGCTGACACCTGGAAGTTGCCGACAGCTCCGCTGAATCCTGCGGGACGCGGCTCGGGAAGAGCCTTCACGTCGAGAGTGACGGTATTGGTCGCCGTGCTCATCTTCCTGGGCACTTCTCGACGGGTCTGCATAAATCCGCGGGTAACTATTTCATATTCGAGCACGTCAATTTCATATCGGCCCGAGGAAACACGCAGGCGACCTGCCTTCTGGGGATATAACAGATAACGGCGAATGACAATTGTCTCATAATTCACGCCGCCGATATTCTCTACCTGGCTCGAACGGGGAACAGGAAGGTCCTCCGAGAGGAAACCGTCAAATTCGGGAAGCGTAACCGAACTAAACTGGTCTCCGATGTCAAAGCGGCGGTCGAGTTTAAGACACAGCTTGATATCTGCCACAACCGGTTCCATCTCATAGACACTCGAGCGAGAGAAAGTAATGATCACCATCAGGTCCTTAGGATCGGTCTGACCCACTGACGAGCCCATCACGCGCTCGCGGGCCGCTTGCCGGTAGGCGCCGCTCGAGCCACTTTGCCCGTTACCGTTCTGGCCCTGCTGCGATGAGCCTCCGACGGCCGAGAGATTACCGTCGGGCAAGACTGTTATCTCAGCTTCACGGCTCTTGTATACCTGTCCTCCGGCGCGGATGGAGACCGACGGAATCGTCACCTTTCCTTCGCGCTCGGGAATATATACAAAGGTTATGGCACAGGTATACAGTGAATATGAACCACGTCGCGAATCGTAGCCGCTCTCGAAGCCGGTTGAAGTGCCCGGTCCGGAATACAGGCGCATACCGTCGATGGAAGGTCTCTCGGGTGTCAGGTCGCTGACGGTATTAATTACGCGTTGCTCGTCGGTACTCAGGACGAATGTCACCTGATAGGGACGCCCTACGACGGCATTGCGAGGTTGCTGCAACTGAAAAGTAGTTGCAGCCGCAGCACCGACTGCATGAGCCAGTGCTGTGAACAATATTGCAACAGTGAGAAGTAGTCGCTTCATATTATTATATCTCTCTCAATGTTTTTTCGTTACCGGAAATTTACCAGGGTTTGTCGGTCGTGTAATGGGCAGGCTGAGCCGGTTGCTGCTCGCGGCGGCGTGTAGCGTTCTCCTTGTTCTGGACGGCCTGCATCATCTGCTCGGCATTCTGCGACATAGGCTGGGGCTGCTGTTGCTGCTGTTGTTCTTGCTGTTGCTGCTCCTGCTGCTGTTGCTCCTGCTCTTGCTGTTGCTGCTGGTCCTGCTGATCCTGTTGTTGATCCTGCTGGTCCTGGTTCTGCTCCTGCTCCTCCTTTTTCTGGAGAGCGAGAAGAAGATTCTGCTTGGCTTTCAGATTATCGGGCCGAATCCTCAGGGATGCCTTGTAGGCGGCAATCGCTGCATCATAATCTCCATCGTTGAAAGCCATGTTACCGAGATTGTAGGCCGAGTTAGCTGCCAGCCGCGGATAGTCTTCTACATTATTCTTTGCAATTTCATTGAAAATCTGGCCGGCCGCCTTGCGGGGGTCGTTCTCGGTGCCCTTGTTATCATCGGAAGCAAGCTGAATAAGAGCCGCAGCTTTATTATAAAGGGCATAGACCGACATGGGATTGAGAGCCAGTGCCTGTTCATATTGTTCAAGCGCAGCGTGGTAGTTGCTGTCGTTGAACAGGCTGTTGCCGCGGCGCACGAGGTTGCGCTCGGCCTTGGTCGACCCTTCAGGAACCGGTTCACCGGCCACTGCAGGCATCACAGCCAAGGCAAAAAGTATGATGGACAATAGCTTCTTCATAATCATTTCTTGCTAAAGAAGTTAATCTTGCTGAGCCAGTTGTTGCGGCGGTCAAGCACGAAGATATCAAGCACAAGGAAAATAAGTGCTATCCAGGCAAAGACAGGGAATTGCTCGGCGCCTGCCGTATACTTGACATTCTTGAACTGTGACTTCTGCAGCTTGTCGAGCTGTGTCGACAATGCTTCGAGAGCGTCGCTCGAGGCTCCGTTTACAAATATACCCTTGCCGGCGGCGGCAATCTGAGCGGCAAGATCGGCGTTAAGCGCAGTCTTGACGATATTGCCCTCGGCATCCTGCATATAGCTACCGCGACGACCGGGGACGGGGATGGGCGAGCCGCCTGAGCCGATACCAATCACATCGAGCTGGATACCTTTCTCGGCCGCAGCTTTCGCGGCTTCTATCGCATCGCCCTCGTGGTCCTCAGCGTCGGTAATAAGTATTATAGCCTTGTGAACGTCCTGGTCATCGCTGAATCCGTTGGCTGCCATCGAAATTGCCTCGGCGAGCGACGTGCCCTGATACTGCATCATGGAGGGATTGAGCTCGCTCAGATACAGGCGAACGATGCCGAAGTCGGTAGTCATCGGAAGTTGTGTCTTGGCTGTTCCGGCAAAGACAACAAGACCTACCTTGTCACCGTTGAGCCGGTCGACAAGCTTGTCGAGCAGCAGGCGGGCGCGGTCGAGGCGCGAGGCTGCGTTGATATCATCGGTGGCCGATGCGTTCATGGAGTTGGACAAGTCAAAGGCAACCATTATCTCGATACCCGAGACGGTCTCGTCGTGCTGCGACTCGCCGGCACGGGGACGCGCGAGCACCATAATAAGAGCTGCGAGAGCCACCATGCGGAGGACAAACTTGACAGCAGGCTTATAGGGCGATACCTCAGGCATGAGACTGCGGATAACATCCGCGTTACCAAAACGGGCCAGCCGGCGACGGCGACGCATGCGCGCCCACCAGAACACGGCATAGAAGCCCGGTATGAGCCAGAGAAGATTGAGAAGATATGGATGTGCGAAATCAAACATAGATGTCGACTATTGAGCTATAATTAGTGTGGGGTCAGGGAATCGGTCTCAGATAAATATAACGCAGCAGCATTTCGAGTGCAAACAATCCGAAAGCGAGCCAGGCCCAGAGCATATAATGATCCTCTGTGTGAGAGAAATTCTTCACGTCGAGCTGAGTTTTCTCGAGGGCGTCAATTTCCTCGAAAATACCCTGGAGCGAGCTGTTGTCGGTAGCGCGGAAATAGCGGCCGCCGGTTACCTTGGCCACGTCGCGGAGGGCATCTTCATTGAACTCTACCTGCTGGCGGGCATAGACCGGGCGGTTGGCGTAGTCAAAACTTACCGGAGCGAGAGCCATGCCGTTGGTACCGACGCCGATGGAGTAAATCTTGACGCCGAGCTCGGCTGCAGCGCGGGCCGCCTCGCCGGGAGTTGCGAGACCGCGGTTGTTGGTACCGTCGGTAATCAGAATGATGCTCTTGCTCTTGGCTTTGCCGTCGCGCAGGCGGTTGAGCGAGGTGATGATACCTTCACCGATTGCCGTGCCGTCCTCGAGGTCACCGATTGAAAGCGACGCCAGATAATTGATGAGCTGGGCCCGGTCGCCGGTCATAGGCATGCCCGTGAGACTCTCGCCGGCAAAAATCACGATACCTATATTATCATTCTCGCGGCCCTGAATGAAACGGGCTGCAACCGCCTTGGCAGCTTCAAAACGCGTGGGATCAAAGTCCTTGGCATACATACTCGACGAGATATCGAGCGCTATTACTATATCTGTTCCCTCGGTGGATGTCGTGCTCCACTTGTCCTTGAGCTGGGGACGGGCAAGTACAATGATAAGACAGCCCACGGCAGCAAGACGCAACGCAAACAGCACATGACGCAGATAGCGCTTCCAGGTGCCGGGCAGCCTTGTGAAGGCTGTCGTGCTCGACAGCGACATGGCCGGGTGGGAGTCACGCTGCCTGAGGATATACCACGCGATGACGGGTATGAATATCAGGAACAGCCACAACAAATGGGGGTGGGCAAGTTGCATTCTTTATTTCTTGTTTTTGTTGTTCTTTTCTTCTTCCTCGGGAGCGGGAGGCAGGGGCTTGGTGGCCTCGACAAACTGCTCCACGGTGTTGAACGACTTGATATTGTCGTCGGGCATCGGGCGCACCTTGGCAAACTTCACAATGTCGGCCAGGTCAAGAATCTGCTTGATGCGCGGCTGGTCACCCTTGGTCTCGGGATTACGGCGCAGCGAGTCAAGAATCTGGGTTGACGACATCTCCATAGCGTTGATCGCAAAGCGACGGTAAAGGTAGACACGCAAGATATCGATGAGTGCCGTATAATATTCCTTTTCCTTTCCGCTTTCGGCAAGGCGACGGTAGCGCAGTTGCTTGAGCGCCTCGATAGCCTCGGCATAAGGATCAACGGGCTTGGGCCTTGAGGGAATAATCGAGCCCGTGCGGCGGTAAAGCAGCCACAGATAGATGACAGCGGCTACAAGAGCGAGCCCCACTAAGGCCAGGAGAACCCAAAGCGACCATTCCGGGATAAAATCATACCAGCGCGAAGGCATGTTGACCGCGCCTTCCATAGGATTGAGCTGCTGGGTGGAATCCATCTCTACCGGCAGTATCTTGAGCGTCAGGACATCGCTCGAAGCAGTGTCCTCGCCGACAGCATATTTGAAAGGGGCCATCGTGAGCACTCCGGGATACCAGGCCTGAATCTTGAGGTTATATGTGTAACCTGTTGCAGTCGTGTCGCTCTCAACCGATACAAAGTCAAAGGCCTCGGCGTCGGTGCCGTCCTCGGGCAGGTCAACGACATGGCCGCTGTGACTCGGGTCAACGACATTGAGAGTAATCATGGCGTGAGAACCCATCTCCACGACAGTCGAGTCGATTGAGGCTGTAATCTTGGCAGGTGCCGCTCCTACAGCCGAGGCTGTAAAGAGTGTCATCGCCGACAACAGATATCTGATAGTCTTCATAAACGGGTACGGTTTTTAAAAAGACCTATAAGGGCCTTTACATAATCCTCGTCGGTAGCGACCGAAACAAAGTTCACTCGGCTTGAGCGCAGCGTTTCCGCCATCGCCTGCTGACGGTCATACCACCAGCGGGCATAGGCCTTGCGCACCCGCGAGCTTGATGTATCGACCCACATCGACGCTCCTGTTTCAAGGTCATTGACGCGCATGAGCCCTACATCGGGCATCTGTGATTCGCGCTTGTCATAGACCTGAATAGCCATCACGTCGTGTTTATTGCGGGCCAAAGACAGCGACTGGTGGTAATCGTCGGCATCAATAAAATCGCTGATAAGGAACATCGTCGAGCGCTTGCGCATAGCGTCGGTAAAATAGCTCAACGCTGCTGCGATATCCGTTCCGCGGCTCTCGGGAGTGAAATCGAGAAGCTCGCGGATGATGAGCAGGATGTGTTTCTTACCTTTCTTGGGCGGAATGAATTTCTCGACTTTATCAGAGAAAAACAGCGCACCGATCTTATCGTTGTTCTGAGTGGCCGAGAAAGCGAGAGTGGCCGCAATCTCGGCAATCATCTCGCGCTTTTCGACACCGACAGCGCCAAATTCGCGGCTTCCCGAGACGTCGACCAGCAACATCACCGTCAACTCGCGCTCCTCTTCAAAAACCTTGACATAGGGGCGGTTGTGGCGGGCGGTAACGTTCCAGTCGATATCACGGATATCGTCGCCGTATTGATATTCGCGTACCTCCGAGAACATCATGCCGCGGCCTTTGAAGGCCGAGTGATACTCGCCGGCAAAGATATTCTGCGACAGTCCGCGCGACTTTATTTCGATTTTCCGAACTTTCTTGAGAAGTTCTTTAGCGTCCATAGGCAGCCTTGGATGAGAGGGTTAAGGCACCTGAATCTTGTCGAGGATCTCGGTGATGATTTCGTCGGTTGTAATATTGTTGGCTTCGGCCTCGTAAGTTACGCCGATGCGGTGACGGAGCACGTCGTGGCACACGGCGATAACGTCCTCGGGCACTACATAGCCGCGCTGGTGCAGGAAAGCGTAGGCGCGGGCTGCGCGGGCAAGCGAGATAGATGCACGGGGCGATGCACCGAAAGCGATGATGCCCGTGAGATCATCCAGACCGTAATCAACCGGGAAGCGGGTTGCAAAGACGATATCTACGATGTAACGCTCGATCTTCTCGTCAACATAAATCTGCTCGACAACTTTCTGAGCCTCGATGATTTCTTCGGGCTTCAGAAGAGGCTTAACCTCGCGGCGCTCGTTGGAGATATTCTGGCGGATAATCACCTTTTCCTCGTCCTTGGAAGGATAGCCGATGACAACTTTCATCAGGAAACGGTCAACCTGTGCTTCCGGGAGAGGATATGTACCTTCCTGCTCGATGGGGTTCTGGGTAGCCATCACGAGGAAGGGCTCGTCAAGTTTGAAAGAATTATCACCGATGGTCACCTGGCGCTCCTGCATGGCTTCGAGCAGCGCGCTCTGTACCTTGGCCGGGGCACGGTTGATTTCATCGGCAAGAACAAAGTTGGCAAAGATAGGACCTTTCTTAACCTGGAAGGTCTCGTTCTTGACACTGTAGACCATCGTACCGACAACGTCGGCGGGAAGAAGGTCGGGAGTGAACTGTATGCGGCTGTACTTTGCGTCAATAAGCTGTGCAAGAGTCTTAATCGCGAGTGTCTTGGCAAGGCCCGGAACACCTTCGAGAAGGATGTGGCCGTTGGAGAGAAGGGCGATGAGCAGCGACTCTACGAGATGTTTCTGACCGACGATGGTCTGATCCATACCGTGTACAATGAGATTCACAAAGTCGCTTTTTGAAGCTACTAAAGCATTGAGGTCGCGGATATTGACTGATTCGCTCATAATGTTATGACTGTTATAGTTGAGTTGTTTATTAGTCGTTTTGATGAATTTCGATGACAAAATTACTACTATAACAAGGAAATAGTTAACTTAAATAGTTAAATTTCTCTATTATACCTTTAACAAATTAAACACTTAACCTTTTTTATATTCACTTCGCGCCGTAGGAGGTGCCCACGGCAAGTTTAAACCCCGGAGCGGCAACTGAAACATTGCCGGCTCCGGGGTTTATGTTAAGGATGAAAAATACTGACTCAGACGCCTTGATCCTCAAGCTTCCACACAAATGCGCGCAGCCCGAGCTTGGGACGCTCGTCATTCATTTCTTTCAGTCGGGCCAAGAGTGATTCGACCCTTTCATCGGGCACCATAGTGATGATTGCCGATGCGAGCGAAGGCCATGCATGCGAGCCATAGTGAGGCTCGCCGTCGACGCTGCCGCGCCCCGAAATCTGATTCCAGGATGTGAAGCCGCGGCAGTTGAGGCGGTCAAGTACATCAATTATGCGCTCATAGTGAGCCTGATCAAATGTTATAAAGACAGCTTTCATGCTTTCAATGCTTTACGGAGTTTCTTATGATGCTTGCGGCGGAAATTCTTTATACCGTTGCCGGCAAATACACAGTAGAGGACAGGCACAAAGAGCAGCGTCAGGATGGTCGAGAACGTGAGACCGCCGATGACCGCCGTACCCATCGGGCGCCACATCTCGGCACCCTGGCCCGTGCCGCATGCCATAGGCACCATACCAAGGATAGTGGTTAACGAGGTCATGATAACGGGGCGCAGACGCGAGCGGCCGCCGTCGATGACAGCTCGCTTGATCGACATGCCGCGCTCGCGGTTGAGGGAGATATAGTCGATCAGTACGATACCGTTCTTCACAACGATACCGATAAGCATGATGGCGCCGATAAGGCTCATAACGTTGAGCGTGTGACCCGTGAGATAAAGGATGAAGAACACACCCGAGAAAGCGAACATGACCGATGTCATGATAATCGCAGGATAGGTGTAGCTTTCAAACTGGGCCGCCATGACGATATAAACCAACACGAGAATAAGCACTGCAAGCATGAGCAGGTCACTGAACGAATCCTGCTGATCCTCATACTGGCCGGCAAGCTGAATCGTCACGCCCTGAGGGATATCCATATTGCGGATAGCCTCCATCGACTGCTCGGCGACCTGCGACATAGGCACGCCCTGCACCACGGTCTTAACCGTGATTACACGCTCGCGGTCCTTTCGCTCGATTGTAGGAGGCGTGAAATGCTCCACAACCTTGCCGACATCCTTGACACGCACAGCGCCGCCGGTCGAGTTGTAGATAAGGATATTCTCGATATCCTCGATGGACGTGCGGGCCTCGGGAGCATACATCACCTTGATGTCGTATTCCTCGCCATCCTCGCGGAAGCGCGAAGCGATGGAGCCGTTGATGCGGTTGCGCAGGTAGGTTGCCGCTGTAGACAGGTTGAGACCGTAGAGGGCAAGTTTCTCGCGGTCGAAGTCAACGCGGTATTCAGGCTGATAATCGGCACGGGAGATGAGCACGTCGGCCGTTCCGGGCATTGCAAGCAGGGCGCTTCTCAGCTGAGCAGCAACCGAGTCGGTCTCATTGAAATCGTAACCATAGATTTCAAAGTCGATCGAAGCCTCGCCGCCCATGGCACCCATGTTACCGCCGACATTGACCTGAGTTTTCTTGAATTCGGGATAACGCTTGATATCCTCACGCATCAGTCGGGCGATCTCCACGATGCCTCGGTCACGCAGACCCGGGTCGGTCAGTCGGATGTTCATCTTGATAATGTGGGGACCGTTGTCGCTGAGGTTGGCAAATGTATTGTCGCTCGACGCGGTGCCGGTCGTGTAGTTGAGCACCTGTATTTCGGGATACTTCTCGCGCCATTCCGATGTCAGTCGTGCAGCGACCTCGTCGGCGATCTCGACACGAGTTCCGATGGGCAGCTCGAGATTGACACTCAGACGGCCGTCATCGGCCGTGGGGAAGAACTCCGTGCCGACATGTTTCATCAGGAAAACTGAACCGACAAATGAGCCGAGACAGAGAACGACAGTGATGAACTTGTGGGATGTCACCCAGCGCAACAGAGCAGCATATCCGTTGTCGAGTCCGTCGAGACCACGGTTGATCGGAGAGAAGAAGATCTGATAGAAACGTGAGTGGTGGGTGTTGTTGCGAAGGAGCACCGAGCAGAGCATCGGGGTCAGCGAGAGGGCGCAGACAGTTGAGATTACCATCATGATGGTTACCATCCAGCCGAGCTGGCGGAACAGCACGCCGGTCATACCCGT
>CAYVTB010000005.1:0-4053 GCA_964454365.1 uncultured Bacteroides sp.
TAGGCCTTGGGAGAGGTTGCCCCGGTTAAACCGGCATAGAGTTCAACTGCAAAAGACTTTGCTTTATTACTGGGTTCAATAGGTCGGCCGTTATAACCATATTCAGGATCTTCACACCCTGTCCAATATGCGGCACTTGTATCGTGGAATGGATCGGGCTGCCCATACCATAAACCAAATCCACATATAGGCAGAAAGATGCTATGTCCATTCGGTCCGTGTATTCTCACACCCCATACACCGTTTTCCATAACAGGCCGGTTCCACCAGCATTCCATCCTTAACTCATAGCGTTCCTGTTCGTTGAGCAGTCTCCAACCGTTCCCCCATTGATGACGTGCCGCATCATATTCCGTGCCGCTGATGTCGCTACCAATATTTTCCAATACAGCCCATTCGCCATTGTTAGGATCGATCTCATACCCTTCAAAGAACTTGTAGCTTTCCCATGAGAAATCCTCTCGGGGCTCCACTTCGCCCCATGCAAAGTAATCACCTTTTTCATAAGGGGAGGTCGCCCCAACATTATAGGTTGCCCATAATGTGCCACTGGGGAGGCCGAGGTCAACATACTCATGACCTCCGATTATGCCGTCGGGCCGGTCGGGCGCGGGCGGCTGAGGTGTTTCCGCAAAGGTCCGGAATGGTACAGAAGCGAGAAGGAGAATGATAGATTTGATTGTGTTCTGTTTCATAAGCTTATATTTTGGGCAAAATTAAGCATTGAATATGACAAAATTCTCAACATATGTTGAGGATTTCGGCAAAAATCAAATTTTTTTGAGCCTGCTCAGATGAAACTTTACTTCAATAATTCCTTGCGGATGCGTGAGAGATGGGTAGGGGAGATCTGCAGATACTCGGCGATTTCTTTCTGGGACACGTCCTGCTCTATCTGAGGATGTTGCTTTATGAGTGCCAAATACCGCTCCATCGGCGTGCCGGCAAGAAACGCGCAGTAACGTTCTATCAGTGAATTATAGGCGGCCTCTGCAAAGCGATGGCCATGCTGGTTAATAACAGGATCGTCATCATAAAGCTGCGACAGGATAGTCGCATCCATGAGCCATACTTCGCTCTTGCGGCCCGCGATAATATCAAACCGCGCCGGAAGATTGTGCATGCAGTTGGGATAGTCGCCAAAGAGCGCTCCGGGAAAAGTGAATCCGCCAATCTTATTGTAACCGGCAATCGTGTAGATCAAATAGCCCGATTTAACGTAGCCTACTTTATTGGTCCGCGTTCCGACTTTGCATACATAGTCGCCTCGATTGAGCGAAATCTGTTCGCCATGCAGTTCAATCAATTCGTGCCAGAAATCGAGGTCGATGCCTTCGATATGTTTGTTAAAATGACGATTCATGCTGTTATTAAAACGTGAGCCGCCATGCCACGTCTAAACTGAAGGTCGTAGGAAACCGATTGATGCAGATGTAACAACAGCAGCCCACGCTATGAGCGTGAGAACCACTATGCCATCTCTTGCATCATTTGAAAATTTCCTACGTTTTCAGTTTACAAGATGAGCATAACGCTTCAAAATTAACCAAATGTCGAGGAACAGCCGAAACCATTCCGAGTGCAAAGATAACCAAAAAAATGAGAAAAAGCCAAAGAAATCGACGTTGTTTACTCAAAAGTAAAACTTTTATCGTATCTTTGCGTTTGAAATTCATAGACTATGAGCGAAGCTGAACTTGTACAACTTAACAAAGACCGGAATTGTACGCTATATACGATACAATTCTTAACCGAGGATAAGGGTGAATATCTGCGATTTTATCATCGATTTAAGGATGATGCTACTTATAATGAAGATTTGGCTCGAATTGCTAAATTTGTCGAAAGTATCGCAGATCTTGGCGCATTGGAACGTTTTTTCCGCCCTGAGGGGAAGATGAGTGATCGCGTCTGCGCTCTTCCTGTTGTGAAGTCCAGTCTTCGTCTGTATTGCTTACGCTTATCAAACAGTATTCTTATTCTTGGTAATGGTGGCGTCAAGAAATCGCGTACTTATGATGAGGATGAAGAATTAAGAGGCTTTGTCGTTACCCTTCAAAACTTTGATAAGCTAATTAAGCAAGGTGTCAAAGATGGTACAATTACTATTTCAGAGAACGAGATTGAAACTGATAAGACTTTTGATATATGAAGACAGCGTTTGATGAATATAAGCAAATAGTGGCTTCAATACCCGATAACATTCATCGTGAGGTTGAAATGCAGATGGCTGTGTCCAATCGTATTTATGATCTTATGACAGAAAAGGGGTTGTCAAAAGCTGAATTTGCGAGAGCAATCGGCAAGCGTCCTTGCGAGATAACAAAGTGGTTGAGCGGCCAGCATAATTTTACATTGAAAACACTTGCACTGCTTTCATCCTTTTTTGGTGTTCCTTTGATTCAGGTATGACGTTCCTGATCAGCTGATTTTGCTCCAGTCGGCTGTGCGCTTGACGGCCTCGGCGAGTTCTTCAGCAAAACGGCGGTTTTCCGGCGACGAAAGCTCGGGGTCGGCATCAAGGAGACGCTCGGCTGCTTCACGGGCCATCTGAATAATCTGGCCGTCGGTGGCGAGATTTGCTATGTTGAGTTCGAAAGGAATACCGCTCTGGAGGGTGCCCTCGATGTCACCGGGACCACGCATGCGCATGTCGGCTTCGGCAATTACAAAGCCATCGGTGGTCTGTGTCATGAGTTCCAGTCGCTCGCGAGTCTCCTTGGCAATCTTATACTTGCTCATGAGGATACAATAAGCCTTGTCGGCACCGCGTCCGACGCGTCCGCGCAACTGATGAAGCTGCGATAGGCCGAAGCGTTCGGCATTCTCGATAACCATTACAGAGGCGTTGGGAACATTGACGCCTACCTCTATAACGGTCGTGGCAACAAGAATCTGAGCCTGATTGCCGGCAAAAAGTTCCATCTGATAGTCTTTCTCCGCGGGTTTCATGCGCCCGTGGACAAAGGCAACCTTATAATTGTTGAAGACCTCGCAGATTTCTTCATAACCTTCCGTGAGGGCTTTGAGCTCGAGCTTGTCGTTTTCATCTATTAGCGGGTAGACTATATAGACCTGGCGCCCGGCCCGTAATTCGCGTCCTATTCCGTCATAAACCTGCCGGCGTTGCTCGTCGTAGCGTAGGACTGTCGTGACGGGCTTGCGTCCCGGCGGCAATTCGTCGATAACCGAAACGTCAAGATCTCCGTAGACAGTCATGGCGAGAGTGCGCGGAATGGGGGTGGCTGTCATCACGACAATATGAGGCGGAACAGAATTTTTAGCCCACAGGCGTGCACGCTGTGCTACACCGAATCGATGCTGCTCGTCGATGACTGCGAGCCCGAGGTTGGCAAACTGCACGTTGTCCTCCAGCACGGCGTGGGTGCCTACAAGGATATGCAGGGAGCCGTCGGCAAGCTCCTGATGGATCGTCTGCCGTGCCTTGCTGCGGGTTGAGCCGGTGAGTAGTCTAATGTTTATACCGATTGAGGCGACGAGACTGCGCAGGGTTTCATAGTGCTGAGTAGCAAGAATTTCGGTAGGAGCCATGAGGCATGCCTGGAATCCGTTGTCGATAGCCAGCAGCATGGCCATGAGCGCAACAAGTGTTTTGCCCGAGCCTACATCTCCCTGGACAAGACGGTTCATCTGCTTACCCGTATTGACATCGGCGCGGATCTCGCGGACGACGCGCTTCTGGGCCTCGGTCAGCGGGAAGGGGAGGCAGTCGCGGTAGAAGGTGTTGAAGAAATGTCCCACTCTAGTGAAGCGCTGCCCCTGCATGGATGACTTGCGCTGGCGCGTGCGCCGTAACATGTCGGCCTGGATGAAGAATAGCTCTTCAAATTTCATGCGCTCACGGGCACGTTTGAGGGCGGCAGGTGACGACGGCTTGTGAATCTCGCGGATGGCCTCATTATAGCTCATCAGGTTGCACGAGGCTACTGTCGAGGGCGGCAAAGTCTCGGGCAGAGGGCCGAGCGAGGCAAGGTAGTCATTGGTCCACTGGTAGAAATTTCGGGAAGATATGCCCTTGTTGCGCAGGCCTTC
>CAYVTB010000005.1:4153-32736 GCA_964454365.1 uncultured Bacteroides sp.
GAAAAACCGAGAAAGCGACCGCGCAGTTGCACGGTCCCCATCTCACCCTCCAGGTCACGGATAGTATAGATGCTTGTGCGGTCGACATAATTGGTCGGGAAATGATGCAGGAGATCCCTGGCAGTCTTGATTCCAAGCTGCCTGCGAAGGAGATCGGCCCTGGCGGGGCCGATACCTTTTACATACATTATGTCGGTACTGCGCAGGCGGTTCATGCTTCGCCGGCGTTGAGGATTGTCTCGGCTATTGCAATATCGAGAGGGTGGGTGATTTTGATATTTACCGGGTCGCCGGCGGTGAGGACGAGTCGGTCATATCCGGCAGCCGCCATTACCGAGGCGTCATCCGTGAAAGATGCTTCGTAAGGCAGTCCGTAAGCCAGCTTGAGGAGGTCGGCGCGGAATGCCTGGGGCGTCTGGACGGCGCGCAACTTGCTGCGGTCAACAGGCCGCGAGGCCGGACCGCCGTCAATGAGTTCGCGCAGCGAGTCGGTGACCTGTACCACGGGAACTGCCCCCTGCACCTGCGGGTCATCGAGCGCAGCGATGAGCACGCCGATCATCTCGGCAGTGGGGAAGGGTCTTGCTCCGTCGTGGACAAGCACAATGTCACCGGGAGCGTATTCGCAGGAGAACAGAGCATTTCTCACGGACTCCCAGCGTGTAGCGCCGCCGATCGTAACTGCCGGCGACTCGAAATCGTGGAGATTGCACAGATAGCGCCAGCGCTCGACCTCGGCCTCGGACAACGCTATGATGAGACGCGCGTCGGGACAGGCACGACGCAGCGAGTCGATCGCGCGCATCACAACAGGGCGCCCTTCGATCTGGCAGAACTGCTTGGGTATAGGACTGCCGAAACGGTTGCCCGTTCCGGCAGCTACTATGATAATTGTTACCATGCAAACATCGGATATTCGATCATCATGGCATTGACCTTCTCGCGCACTGCAGCGATGTTGGCAGCGTCTTCAGGGGCCGAGAGAACGCGGTCGATGAGTTCGACAATCTCTTCCATGAGCGGTTCACGGGCACCGCGGGTCGTGATGGCGGGTGTACCGAGGCGGATGCCTGAGGTCTGGAACGGCGAGCGGCTGTCAAAGGGCACCATATTCTTGTTGGCCGTGATATCGGCATCAACGAGTACCTTCTCGGCAACCTTGCCGGTGAGTTCGGGGAATTTAGAGCGGAGGTCGACGAGCACGCAGTGGTTATCTGTGCCACCCGAAACCACGTCGTAACCTTTATCCATCAGAGCCTTGGCCATTACGCGTGCATTGGCGCGCACCTGCTCCTGATAAGTCTTGAACGAGGGCTGGAGTGCTTCACCGAAGGCTACAGCCTTGGCGGCGATAACATGCTCGAGCGGGCCACCCTGTACTCCGGGGAACACTGCCGAGTCAAGCAGCTGCGACATCATCTTCACCTGACCCTTGGGAGTCGTCTTGCCCCAGGGGTTTTCGAAGTCCTTGCCCATGAGGATAATACCGCCACGGGGACCCCGGAGGGTCTTGTGGGTGGTCGAGGTTACGATATGAGCATGGGGTAGGGGATTGTCAAGAAGACCTGCTGCAATGAGGCCGGCAGGATGGGCCATGTCGATCATGAGGATTGCGCCGCAGGCATCTGCGATCTTGCGCATGCGGGCGTAATCCCACTCGCGGCTGTAGGCACTGGCGCCGCCGACGATAAGGCGGGGTTTCACGCGCATGGCGGTTTCTTCCATGGCGTCGTAGTCGACGAGGCCCGATTCACGGTCCACATTATATTCTACCGCGTTGAAGACAAGACCCGAGAAATTGACGGGGCTACCGTGGCTCAGGTGACCGCCATGGCTCAGGTTGAGCCCCATGAAGGTGTCACCCGGCTGCATGCAGGCCATGAAGACGGCCATGTTGGCCTGTGCGCCTGAATGGGGCTGAACGTTTGCATACTCGGCACCAAAAAGTTCCTTGACGCGGTCGCGGGCAAGATCCTCGACCATATCCACCACTCCGCAGCCGCCATAATAGCGGTGACCGGGGTAGCCTTCAGCGTATTTATTAGTGAGACACGAGCCCATGGCCTTCATCACTTCGTCGCTCACGAAGTTTTCGGAAGCAATGAGTTCGATGCCTTTTTTCTGGCGTTGGTGTTCAAGTTCGATTAGTTCAAAGAGTCGATGATCTTTTTCCATTGTATTGAATATTTCAGATATTAATCATTTCTTTTTACGGATGCTGAAGCCGAAGTGGCCGAGATATTGCCCGGGACCGTAGTATGCGCCGTGGGCATAAGACAGCAGGCCGGCATCAGCGAGATGAAATTTCCCGGTTTCGGGATCGATGAGTGCCTCGTCGGCCAGGACATTGACTACGTCGGCCACAAACATGTCGTGACTGCCGAGCGACAGTATTTCCTTAACGCGGCACTCGATTGAGAGAGGCGACTGGGCGATTGACGGACATTCAACGGCTACGCCCGCCTCAGGTGTAAGCCCCGCGAGCTCCCACTTGTTGCAGTCCCGGCCGCTGCGCACGCCGCAGAGGTCGGTAGCCGTGGCCATCGCGGCCGTCGTGAGATTGACGGTAAACTCCATTTTATCGCGGATGATACCGTAGCTGTACCTTTCCGGGCGCACGGAAATATACAGCATCGGGGGATTGGTGCAGATCGTGCCCGTCCAGGCAACCGTTATGAGATTGGAAAGACGGCTGTCGCCGCAGCTCACTATCACCGCCGGGAGCGGATTGAGCATCGTGCCGGGTTTCCAACTGGTTTTCATATTACTGTGTGCCCGTCGCTTGTGTGGTTGCAGTAGTGGCAGCGGATCACAACGGGACGGCGGCTCTCGACGTCGAAGGTCGTTTCCATCGGCTCGTTGTTGGTGATGCACTTGGGGTTGGCACAGCGCACGATGCCACGAATCTGGTCGGGGAGCTCCACGCGATGCTTGTCGACAACTTCATAGTCGCGGATGATATTCACGACCGCTTCGGGAGCGATGAGTGCTATGCGGTTCATGGTAGCCTCGTCAAAGAAAGTGTCGGCTACCTTGATGATGCCCTTGGTGCCGAGTCGGCGGCTTGCAAGATTGCAGCCGATAGTCACTGCCTTGGGCGACTTTTCGAGTCCGAGAATTTTCACAACGTGGAAAACGGCGTCGGAAGGGATATGATCAATTACCGTGCCTGCTTCGAGAGCGGCCACTGCAAGTTCTTTCTTATCGTGTGTCATTGCTTTAAGGGATTAATGCCGAGGGCACGGGTTATGATAGCCTGGCGGGCGTAAAGACCGTTGCGGGCCTGTTCGAAATAATATGCTTTGGGGTTATCGTCGACATCGGTGTCGATTTCGTTGACGCGTGGCAGCGGATGCAGCACGCGCAGGTTGTCTTTCGAGCCGTCGAGCATCGCGTTGTGGAGCGAGTAGAGATCCTTGACACGTTCATATTCCATGTGGTCGCTGAAGCGTTCACGCTGGACGCGTGTCATATATATAATGTCGCTGCTCTTGATGACCTCGGGAGAGAATTCGGTGGTTTCCGTGAATTCTATTCCTTCGCGCTTGCAGAGATCTTTGTACTCTTGTGGCATGGCGAGCTCGGGCGATGAGACGAATATAAAGCGCGGTGAGAAATATTTCATGGCCTGCAGGAGCGAGTGGACCGTGCGGCCATATTTCAGATCGCCCACGAGGGTAATCGTGAGGTTGTCGAGTCGCCCCTGGGTCTTGTAGATAGAGTAGAGGTCGAGCATTGTTTGTGACGGATGCTGGTTGGCACCGTCGCCGGCATTGATGACCGGCACGTCGGTTACCTCCGAGGCATAGCGTGCAGCTCCCTCGAGATGATGGCGCATCACGATAAGATCGGCATAGCAGGAGACCATCTTGATAGTGTCCTTGAGCGATTCACCCTTGGAAGACGACGATGTTCCGGGATCAGAAAAACCGATAATACGGCCTCCGAGACGGTTGACAGCCGTTTCAAAGCTGAGGCGAGTGCGTGTCGACGGCTCGAAGAAGAGCGTGGCGACGACCTTTCCGTCGAGAATTTTACTGTTGGGATTCTTTTCAAAATAGCTCGCCCGCTCGAGCAGGTCGAGGATTTCTTCTTTGGAGATGTCGCTGATCGACACCAGGCTTCTGTTGTTCATCGCTGGCACGTTTTTGGGTTGAAATCGTGAAGGCTGCGGCCGTTCACGTTACAAAGTTAGTCTTTCCCGCGCGAAACTCCAAAGGAGTTAAGCTCAATTTAGCGCGATGAGCTAATTTTGCAACATATTGTTGCAGAATGTTAAAATTCTTGCTACCTTTGCAGCTCATTGTCTTAATTCATTTCATTCTTGCTATGACAGAAAAAGTAAAAACCTTGCTTAGTGACAAGGCCTGGGCGCGGTGGACAGCGCTCGTCCTTGTGGCGTCGATGATGTTCTTCGCCTACATGTTTGTGGATGTCATGTCGCCGCTGCAGTCGCTCATCGAGACCCAGCGCGGCTGGTCGCCCGAGGCTTTCGGTTACTATGCCGGTGCCGAATATATTCTGAATGTGCTGGGCTTCCTCGTGATAGCCGGTATCATTCTCGACAAGATGGGAATCCGTTTCACAGGTGTGCTGTCGGCCTCGGTGATGGTCGTCGGTGCATGCATCAAGCTCTACGCGATCAGCGACCTCTTCCAGGGCACTGCGCTGGAGCAGTGGCTCGGTTCATGGTGGACTGCCATGCCCGGCAGCGCCAAGCTCGCCGCCTTCGGCTTCATGATTTTCGGCTGCGGCTGTGAAATGGCCGGTATCACGGTTTCAAAGACTCTTGCCAAGTGGTTTGAAGGTCACGAAATGGCTCTCGCGATGGGTCTCGAAATGGCTCTTGCCCGTGTCGGCGTGTTTGCCATCTTCACCATTTCTCCCCGCCTTGCAACGTGGATGGGCCCGGCTACGGTCGTTACTCCGGTAGCGTTCTGTACCGTCCTGCTGCTCATCGGTCTCATCTGCTATATCGTCTTCACGTTCATGGATACACGCCTCGACAAGGAAATGAAGGCCCTCAAGGAGAGCAGCCCCGCGGAAGCCTCATCGGAAGAAGAATTCAAGGTAAGCGATGTGGGCAAGATTCTGTCAAGCAAGCTTTTCTGGGTTATCGCCATGCTCTGCGTGCTTTACTACTCGGCAATCTTCCCATTCCAGCGCTATGCTACCAACATGCTGCAGTGTAACCTGCACATGGATGCCCAGAGCGCTGCCGATATCTTCCGCTGGTTCCCCATCGGTGCAGCAGCCCTCACTCCTTTCCTCGGTTACTATCTCGACAAGAAAGGCCGCGGCGCCACTATGCTTATCCTCGGCGCCATCCTGATGATAGCCTGTCACCTGACATTTGCTCTCGTACTTCCCAATGCGCCTTACACATGGATTGCACTGACTGCCATCATCGTGCTCGGTATTTCGTTCTCTCTTGTACCAGCCTCGCTGTGGCCCTCGGTGCCCAAAATCATGGATGCCCGCTATCTCGGTAGTGCCTATTCTTTGATTTTCTGGGTGCAGAACATCGGTCTCTCGCTCTTCCCCATCCTTATCGGTAAGGTCCTCGAAGCCACCAACCCCGGCGTAACAGATCCCTTGCAGTACAACTACACCGTGCCCATGCTGCTCTTTGCATCGCTCGGCGTTCTCGCTCTGATCTTCGGTATTTGGCTCAAAATCCTTAACGCCCGTCACCACTACGGCCTTGAAGAGCCCAACATTAAATCCGACCAGGCCATGGAAGCCCTGGTTCAGGAAGACGACGCATAAAAAATTCGTTCTAATCATAAAATGGTCCCGTCCCGCTTCACACGCGGGGCGGGACTTTTTTAACTATCCCGATAAGTCGTTTACGGATATTTTTGATTAATTTTGCAATGCAATGGCGAGAATTGACAGAAATACAGTTGACCGCATCATGGATGCCACCGACATCGTTGATGTCGTCGGTGACTTCGTGTCATTGAAGAAGCGAGGAGCCAATCACTGGGGGCTCTGTCCCTTCCACAACGACCGCTCGCCCTCGTTTGCTGTCAATTCCGGCAAAGGAATATTCAAATGCTTCAGTTGCGGCAAGGCAGGCTCGGCTGTCAGTTTCCTGATGGACCTCGAGGGCATGACCTATGTGGAGGCTCTCAAATGGCTTGCCCGCAAGTATCACATTGAAGTCAAGGAGCGCGAGCTCACTGACAATGAACGCCGTGCCGAGGCCGAGCGTGAATCGCTCTATGCGGTGAACGACTTCGCCATGAAGCATTTTCACCATAATCTGCTTGAGACGGAGGAAGGTCGCTCGATTGGCCTCGCCTACTTCCGCGAACGCGGAATTTCGGACGCGATGATCGAACGTTTCAGTCTCGGCTATGCCGACGAGAAAAGCGACGAACTGCTGACAGCGGCTGAAAACGCCGGCTTCAATCGCAAATATCTCGTTGAGACAGGTCTCTGCATAGCGAGCGAGAACGGCCGTGTCTATGATCGTTTCAAGGGTCGTGTAATCTATCCCGTCCATGCCCTGTCGGGTCGCGTCGTGGCCTTCGGCGGTCGCACGCTGAAAAAGGAGAAAACCGTTCCAAAATATGTAAACTCCCCCGAGAGTTCGATTTATTCCAAGGGTAGGGAACTTTATGGTCTTTATCAGGCGCGCTCTGCGATCGCCCGCAAGAAATACTGTATTCTCGTCGAGGGTTATATGGACGTTATCTCTCTCCACCAGTCGGGTGTGGAGAATGTTGTCGCTTCCTCGGGCACGGCGCTGACTGAGGGTCAGGTGGCGCTGATCAAGCGCTTTGCCTCCAAGGTGACGCTTATGTATGATTCCGACTTTGCCGGGATCAAGGCTGCTCTGCGCGGCATCAACATGTTTGTTGAGGCCGGAATTGCCTTGAAACTCGTCCTGTTGCCTGATGGCGAGGATCCGGACTCGTTTGCCCAGTCCCATACATCGGCCGAGGTCGAGGAATATATTGCGGAGCACGAGGAAGACCTGATTGCCTTCAAGACTGAGATCCTGATGAAGGACTCGGGCGATGATCCGCGCCGGCGCTCTGAAGCTATCAATGATATTCTCGAAACGATTTCTCTCATCCCCGACCCGATAGAGCAGACACTCTACATAGATAAATGCGCCTCCAAGGTCGGCATCAACCCGGTGACCCTGCGCAATCAGGTCAAGGTCATTGTGGCCCGGCGCATGGAGAAGGACTATGAGAAGCGCCGCCGCGAACAGGTTGCCGCGACGCTTGACAAGGAGCAACCGGCTACTGAAATAAAAACCGCAGTTACAACCGAGGAAGTAAATGTTCCTCAGTCGATTTATATTGCGGAGAAGGAAGTATTGACCTATGCCCTCCGCTATGGCGCGCTTTATCTTTGCGATGTGCTTGACGGTGATGCATCGTTGCCCATGACAACGATTGATTATATATCCCGTGAATTTGCCCTGGATAATATCTCTTTCTCGGTGCCACGGTTTCGTGCTGCCTGGGAGGAAGTCGTCAGGTTGCAGCAGGAGGAATGGGAAGCGCGCCGCAACGAGAAAATTGCCGAGATACAGCAGGCCCACGATAACGAACTGGCTGCTGCCCGGGAACATATCAGATCCACAGCTTCCTCTGTCGAGGAAATTAACAGCATGGATGAAAAGGCCGTTGAACAGGCCCGGGATAATTATGAAAAAGCAGTCGACGATTTCGATGCCGACTTTGTCCGCGACCGTCTCGTGCGCGGCGATGACAGGGGCATGGTTGATCTCGTCATGCAGCTCACGACGGATACTGTAGTGCTCTCGCGCATGCATCCCGTGGTGAACCGTCGTGAGGATATAATCGAGAAACTCCCGCGCGCTATCTACCAGCTCAAGGGTGCGCTGCTTAAAGAAGAAATTAAGCGTCTCACCGAGTCGCTCGACACAATCGGCACCGATGAGAGCCGAGAGGTGATGGAACGGATCCTGCGCCTCAAGCAGCAGAGTATGGAATTTGACCGTTACAACGGCGAGATAGTCATAACACCTTTCTTAAAGCGCTGACGATGGCTGATCTCTATGCTCAGGTGCTTATTCCGCGACCGCTGGAACGCAGTTTTACTTACCGTGTGCCGGAAAGGATGGCCGCTTCTGTCGGCATCGGCTACAGGGTTGTGGTACCGCTCGGATCACGTCGCTTTATAACCGGAATTGTCGAATCACTCCTGCCGGTAAAGCCCACTGATGTCGCTGATATAAAGGACATCGAAGAAGTTCTTGATTCGAGCCCCATGGTCATTCACCCTCAGTTGAAGCTGTGGCACTGGATTGCCGATTACTATATGTGTTCGCCTGGCGATGTCTTGAAAGCAGCCCTCCCCGCAGGGATGAAAGTCGAGAGCGAGACTGTCGTCGTGCTTGCCGAGGATGCCGATCTTGCCGGTGCACTCTCGGAAACCGACTTTTCAATAGTAGAGGCTCTGAAGCAGGCCGGTAAAATGTCGATAAAGGATATCAACCGCCGCATCGGCGGCAAGGCAGAAAGCCGCGTCGCCCGTCTTGTCGAAGCGGGTGTTGTAGCCGTGCATGAGAACCTTGTTAACCGCTACCGTCGCAGAAAGGTAAAGATGGTGCGACTCGTCTTGAAGCATGGCGATCAGGAAGCGCTTGCCGCGGCTTTTGAGTCGGTCAAGCGTTCCCGCGGTCAGCAACAGGCTTTGCTCAACCTCATCGCTTTGTCGGGTTTCAATAAAGTCGCCGGGGAAGTGCGCGATGTTTCCCGCGATGAATTGCTCGATGCCTCTCCCGATATCACATGGGAAAACGTGACGGCTCTTAAGCGAAAGGGGCTCGTCGATATTATAGTCAAAGAAGTTTCGAGATTCTCGGCCGACACTGCCGGGGATAATCACACATTCCCGCTGCCGGCTCTTTCCGAGGCTCAGAATAAAGCCTTGCGTGCCGTTCACGAGTCTTTCATGAACCACAATGTCACGTTGCTCCACGGTGTGACATCATCCGGGAAAACCGAGCTATACATCCATCTGATTGATTACGCGCTGCGCAACAAGACCCAGGCTCTCCTTCTTGTCCCTGAAATTGCGCTGACAACCCAGTTGACGCGCCGCTTGCAACGGGTTTTCGGCTCGGCAGTGAGGATTTATCACTCAAAATTTTCGGATAACGAGCGCGTCGATATCTGGCGCGACATGCTCTACTCGCCCGGGCCATGTGTGGTCATCGGGGCCCGCTCGGCCGTCTTTCTGCCATTCACGTCTCTCGGGCTCGTTATTGTGGACGAGGAGCATGATCCAAGCTATAAGCAGGCCGACCCGGCGCCACGCTACAACGGGCGCGACACGGCCATAGTTCTTGCGTCGATGCACGGTGCCAAGGTGTTGCTTGGCAGTGCCACTCCCTCTGTCGAAACATATTACAAGGCTACCGAGGGCGGAAAGTATGGGCTGGTAACGCTCTCGGAGCGTTACGGCGACGCTCGGATGCCTGCTGTCGAGATTGTTGACATGCGCCGCGAATACAAGCGCGGAAGCGTAGAAGGCGTTCTCGCCCACGATACTATCGCCCGTACACGCAAACTGCTCGAAGCCGGCAAACAGGCAATCTTTTTCCACAACCGCCGCGGATTTTCTCCAAGGGCGCGATGCCGTCTGTGCCAGTTTACACCAAAGTGTGATTTCTGTGATGTATCGCTCACATTCCATCGTCGCACCAACACCCTGGAGTGCCATTATTGCGGCGCGGTCTATCCGGTGCCCAAGGTGTGTCCCGCCTGTCACGAACCGGCCATCGAGATTGAAGGCTATGGCACGGAGCGCATCGAGGACGGAATCGTCAATATTTTTCCGGAAGCCAAGGTTGCCAGGATGGATCTCGACACTACGCGCAATAAAGACAGCTATTCGGCTATCATTGACGATTTCTCGGCCGGTAAGTCCAATGTCCTTGTAGGCACGCAGATGGTTACAAAAGGTCTTGATTTCAAGGATGTGGGGCTTGTCTGCGTCGTCAATGCCGACAATCTTCTCAGTTTCCCCGATTTCCGGGCCAACGAGCGTTCTTTCAACATGCTGAGTCAGGTTGCAGGAAGGGCAGGCCGTCGCGGTGATACTCCCGGGACCGTAGTCATCCAGACATATAATCCGGCCAATGAAGTCGTACGCTTCGCAAACTATCACGACTACAACGGTTTTTACAACTGGGAATTGACTCAGCGCAAGAAATTTATGTATCCACCATTTGTGAGGATCGTAAATATTTATGTGAAACACCGTGACAGGGGTGCTGTCGAGCGTTTTGCAACAGCCTATGCCGCGCGTCTGCGCGAGCTTCTCGGCAACCGCGTGAACGGGCCGGTTGAACCTGCCGTAGAGAGAGTCGCTTCGCAGTATATCAGACAGATAATGCTCAAAATTGAAACTTCCGCTTCAATTTTGCGTGTCAAGGAAGTGCTCCGGGGTGTGTTTCTTGAGTTTAATGAATCTCCGGTTAAAAGCGGGGTTACTTTGCACTATGATGTAGACCCTGTGTGATTCAGTCGCCTGAGAATCCCGACTCGATCAACACCGACTCGCTGTGGTAGAACTCCGGATTGAGCATGTCGAGCAGAGTTGTCTTGCTGTCCTGTTCCAGGTAAGCGCAGATAATAGCGTAGCCCATATAGCGGCCCACGCGACCGGGGGCTTCCGGAGACAATATGTTAGTGGACGGTGCTCGTTCAACAAGCCTGTCGGCCGTCATTTCTGACGTGTCATAGAGCAGATGTTTTGAAATCATCGTCTGCCACAGCTGGCCTGAATTGACTTCAACCCATTGCAATTCTTTGTCGGTATAGCCGAGAGCGCCTGCAAGATTACCTTCCGGTACCAAGGCAAGCTTTGCACAAATCAGAGCTCCTTCATATAACATTCTTGACAGAGCGGTGGCATTATGATCGGCTTTATAGGGATAACGGGTAGCTACAAGTGCTTCCGCTATGTCATAAGGTAAATTTTCGGGCGTTTTCTCATTTCTTGCATAAGCCGGCCAGCGGTGCCGGTATCCCGAATAATCGGCGCCCAGATAATGATTAAGCGCGATCAGCATTACACTGTCAGTAAAAACAATGCTCTTCATGTTGCCCCAGACGACGGCTGCATAGCGCCTGCGGGGAATGTCAAGGTTCTCCTTTCCGGCGTTATACAATATTGTGCCGAGTTGCTCTTCAAGATTTCGCAGGTTGGGGTAAACGCTGTCCACGGCAGGAGTGAAGATCTTGACTGCGGCAGTTGATGCCCAGGCAGTGAGAATGGAATCTGTCGGTTTTTCAACTCCCAACACATTGAACATTGCCTTCAGTTCAAGACTGTCGGCATTGAGAATGGAGTCGCGGGAAAGACTATCGGTCGCATCCCAGTGTGCGAGCGTATTATATAAATCATTGATGTGTTGTGGCTTATAATCAACTCTATTACAGGAAACGGCCAGAGTCGACAAGGCGATAAGCGCTATGGATTTAATCAGTTTCATATCAAATAAACAACGGTGACGTGTTTTTGTGCAGTTGCAAAGATACATATCATGAAGCGACCTGCCAAGCTACATTCTCAAAAAATGGTTATTAATGACTGAAAAGTGGCGTTTTTGTCAAAAATAGAGCCTCTGCAGGGCGGCTATTTCCATTATTATTTTTAATTTTGCATAAATTTAAATGAGAATTAAAGGCGCATATTATCTTGTAGTACTGCTGGCTCTGCTGATGCCGGCAATTCTCTTTGCGTCCGAAGCCAAGAAGCCTTTCACTGTTGTCATTGATCCCGGCCACGGTGGTCGAGACTACGGTTGCGAAGGGCGCCTGACCAACGAGAAAACCATCGTGCTTGACGTAGCCCTGAAATTGGGTGAACTCATCAAGGAGGAACATCCTGATGTTAACGTGATATATACCAGGTCCGATGACCGGTTTGTTGAACTCAGCGGCCGTGCATCGATTGCCAACCGCGCCCGTGCCGACCTGTTCGTTTCCATTCACGTCAACTCCATAGACCGCAAGACCAAAGGGCGAGAAAATGTGCATGGAGCCTCGGTTTATACCCTCGGACTTCATCGTTCTGACGACAACCTGGCGGTTGCCATGCGCGAGAACAGCGTTATTGAACTTGAACCTGATTTCAGCGAGACCTACCAGGGCTTTGACCCCGGATCAAGCGAGTCTTACATCATTTTTGAACTTACACAGAATGTTCACCAGCGCAATTCAATCGAATTGGCCGAATCGATGCGCGATGCTCTCGTCACGACGGCAGGGCGCGCCGACAAGGGTGTGCTTCAGAGCGGCTTCCTTGTACTGAGGGCCACGTCGATGCCCTCAGTCCTCGTCGAACTCGATTTCATTTGCAATCCCGAGGCCGAGCGCTTCCTGAACACTGCCGATGGCCGCAATAAATGCGCGCGCTCGCTTGCCGATGCCTTCACATCATATTATGAGAAGCATGGAACCGCCACGGCGCCTGGGCCGGCCACCGCAGTTTCTCAAAGGACGGGTGAAATAACTTATAGGGTCCAGTTTCTCACGTCGGAAAATCCTCTCAAGCAGTCCGACCGCCGTTTACACGGGCTCGACGAAGTAACTTATTACCGCCACGGCAATCTCTGCAAATATACCAGTGGAAACTTCTCGACACTTGACGAAGCAAAAAAACATCTTACTAAGGTAAAGAAATTATATCCCGAGGCGTTTATAATAAAGATGCGCGACGGAGAGCGCATTCAGTAATGACAGAATAAAATTGATTATCCAATGAATAAACTCTTTAGAAAAGAAATCCTTATCGGTCTGCTTGTCCTGCTTGCCCTTGCAGCCTTAATCGTGGGAATTGACTTCCTCAAAGGTATCAATATCTTCAAGGCCGCCAATTATTACTATGCTACTTACGATAATGTCAACGGTCTGTCCAAGAGCGCGCCTGTGACAATCAACGGCTTCAAGGTAGGTCTCGTGAGGGATATTACTTATGAGTATGACAACCCCGGACACATGCTCGTCGAGCTGTCTCTTGACCGCGCCCTGCAGATTCCCGAGGGCACCAAAGCCCTCCTCTCGACCGATCTTCTCGGAACCGCATCCATCGCTCTCGAGCTCGGCCGCGGATCTAAATTTCATGAAGTCGGTGATACCCTCGAGGCCGTTGTTCCCAAGGGGCTCATGGATAATCTGACTACAGAAGTGCTTCCCAACGTTTCTTCAATTTTCCCCAAAGTCGACACTCTGCTGACAACAATCAATACGCTTGTCAGCGATCCCGCTCTCCTTGCTTCGGTTCAGCGACTGGATGCCATTACTGCCAACCTTGAACGCACCACCAAGCAACTGAACGCTCTTGTGGCAACCCTTCCTCCGATTACTTCCGACATCAAGGCCATCACCGGCAGCCTCACGAACTCCGCTTCAAATGTAGCCGACCTAACAGGCGAATTTAAGGAACTGCCCGTTGACTCGATAGCAGCCAATATCAAGGATCTCACAGATAACCTGCGCGAGCTTTCAGAACAGCTCAATGACCCCAATTCGTCGCTCGGTCTGCTCACACGCGATCCTGCTTTGTACCGCAATCTCAACTCGGCTGTGACCAATCTCGATTCCCTCTTTGTCGATATCAAGAGAAATCCTAAGCGATATATCAGTATAAAAGTCTTCTGATGCCGCGTGACTTTAAGGCTTAAGGACCCGGCAAAGAAATTTGCCGGGTTTCTTTTTAATAGTTTAAAATAACACAAAGTCGCCTTAATAGCGCGTTCATGCCTTTAGGTTATCCAGTTTAGCGTTTTAGAGGCCACGCAAAGTATAATTCCACTATAGATTCAATTATAGTATACATTATAAAACATCACAATTTCAGCAAAATAAGAATCAAAATTTAAAGTGATACTTTAATGCTTTTCCGGCTTAACCCTTAATTGTTTGATTCCTATAGTATTGCAACCGATTTTAGAAAAACAAATAATTTTGTGATTGTTTTTTGAAAATATTTACCCGAAATTTGTAATCGCAAAATTATCGAAATAACTGAACCAATCCATGTCACACGACCATAAACAACTATGGCAGCAGTGCTGCGAGATACTCCGCGACATTCTCACGGAGCAGCAGTATAATGTGTGGTTTGGATCTGTTTCATCCTTGAGCTTCGAGAATAACGAGCTACGACTGCTTGTCCCGTCCTCGTTCTTTGCCGAGCAGCTCGACGAGCGTTTCAAAGATTTACTCGTGCGCACGATCAGGAAAGTCTACGGCCCCAATGTCGTTCTCTTCTATCGCTACGAGACTATTCTTGACGAGCCGGACAGTGCCGTTGACGTGCGTTCGGCCGAGATGTCGCCCACAATCCTCAAAAGCAGCGCCGGAGCGTCCGCCAATCCTTTTATTAAGGAAACACCTGCAACCTTCGACTCTCAGCTCAATGCACGATACAATTTTGAGAACTATTGTGCAGGCGAGAGCAATTATCTTGCCCGCGCGATTGCCGAGTCGATTGCCGACGATCCTACTAACAAGACTTTCAATCCTCTGTTTATATTCGGGCCCACCGGTGTCGGTAAGACCCATCTTATTCAGGCCGTCGGTATCAGAATTAAAGAGCGTAACCCCGATGCACGCGTCCTGTATGTTACTGCGCGTCTTTTCCAGAGCCAGTACACTGCAGCCAACCGCAACGGACAGATCAATAATTTCTTCCATTTCTATCAGGGTATCGACACCTTGATTGTCGATGACGTGCAGGATCTCACCGGCAAGCCCGAGACCCAGAACACCTTCTTCCACATCTTCAACCAGCTTCATCAGAACAACAGGCAGATAATCATGTCGAGTGATTGTGCGCCTTCCGAGATGGACGGTTTCGAGACACGACTTCTTTCTCGTTTCAAGTGGGGTGCATCGGCCGAGCTTTTCAAGCCCGACTACGAACTGCGCCGCCAGGTTCTGATAAAGAAAGCCGAGCAGGACGGTCTTAACCTCGCCGATGAAGTGATCGACTTTGTAGCGGAGAATGTGACCGACTCTATCCGCGAGCTGGAAGGAGTCGTAGCCTCGCTCGTTGCCCACGCAACTGTCCTCAACTGCAATATCGACCTCAAGCTGGCTCAGACCGTCGTCGCCAACGCTATCCGCATCCGTCGTCGCCAGGTCAATTTTGAAATAGTTACACAGGCGGTGAGCTCTTACTTCAAGCTCGAGGCCGACACACTCTTTACAAAGACCCGCAAGAGGGAAATTTCCGATGCCCGCCAGATAGTGATGTATCTTGCCAAGAAGATGGCCGGAATGTCACTCAAGAATATCGGCAATAAACTTGGCCGTACACACGCAACCGTGCTGTATGCCTGCCGCAATATCGAGGAGCGCATGCCAATCGATAAGGAACTGAGAGCCTCTATCGAGGGTATCAGGCAGATTATCGAGGGTAAGTAAGATTGTCCTTTTTTGGCCTAAAATGCGTTAAATGGGCGAAAATATGTCCTAAAACATATAAAATAATTTGGCAGGCTTCTCTAAAAGTCCGAACTTTGTATCGCAAACCTAAAAACAATCTTTTTTACCTTAGAAATTGTACCTATTGGAAACCATTAAAAAAGGAACTGCGTGACGCAGTTCCTTTTTTATTTGATACATACCCGTTTATATTTCAAAAATAAAACCGGGTCTCGCATCGACGAGACCCGGTTTTATTGATGTTATCTTTGTTCCTGCGGATTAGATCCAGCGGACAAATGCGAAGTCCTGGCGGTGGGGCAGCGCGGGATTCTTGGGATAGATGCGGTAGCCGTAGCGGAACACGCCTGCATCCTTAATCTTGGTCGAAAGCTCGTAAGTTACGATATTGCCTTCGCGCTTTACTTCCTTGAATTCGCGGGTACCGGAGAGTTTCTCCTGGCCGTCTTCCGAGCGGAATACAACCTGTTCAACACCGAGGTCGTCAGCGAGACCGTTGGTGTCAAGAACTACTTCTACGCGATAGGATTCGCCGGTTACGCAATTCTGTGCATCGGCAGTCTGGCGCACGTCAAGTACCTTGATACCGTCCCAAGCATTGGCTACCTTTTCCTTCCAGGCTGCGATTTCCTTGGCGAGAGCAAAGTCGTGGGCCGACAGTTTCTTGGCACGCTTGGCTTCCTTGTCATAGAAACGCGAGATATAGTCGTCGATCATGCGCTTCATTGTGAAGTGAGGTGCGATGTCACCGATTGAGCCCTTGATATACTGGATCCAGCGGGGCGAATAACCCTTGGAATTGGTATCGAAGAACAGAGGGATGATCTCGTTCTCAAGCATCTTGTAGATAGTTGCTGCATCAAGTTTGTCCTGCTGTGCCTGATCGGTGAAGGTGCGCTTGTCGGTAAGAGCCCAGCCGGCTTTCTCGTCGAAGCGGTAGCCTTCATACCACCAGCCGTCGAGCACCGAGAAGTTGAGCACACCGTTCATTTCTGCCTTCTCGCCCGATGTACCGGATGCTTCCAGCGGGCGGGTAGGGGTGTTGAGCCAGATGTCAACGCCGGTAACAAGACGCTTGGCAACGATCATGTTGTAGTCTTCAAGGAAGATAATCTTGCCGAGGAACTCGGGACGACGTGAGATTTCTGTAATACGCTTGATGAGATCCTGACCGGCGCCGTCGGCGGGGTGAGCCTTGCCCGAGAAGATAAACTGCACGGGGAACTGCTCATTGTTGACAATCTTGGCGAGACGGTCGAGGTCGGTGAAGAGCAGATGGGCACGTTTGTAGGTGGCAAAGCGACGGGCAAAGCCAATGATGAGAGCGTTGGGGTTGATCTTGTCGACAATCTTCATCACGGCCGAGGGGTCTCCCTGGTTGGCGAGCCAGCGCTGCTTGAAGTCGCGCTTTACAAAGTTGATGAATTTGTGCTTGAGGGCGACACGCATGTTCCAAACCTCGTCGTCGCTACACTTGAAGATACCGGCCCATGCCTTGGGGTCGCTCTGGTGGCTGAACACTTGCTCGCCAAGGTGTTTCAGGTAAAATTCTTTCCACTCCGAGGCAGCCCATGTCGGCATGTGGACACCATTGGTCACATAACCCACATGACTCTCTTTCCAGTCATAACCTTTCCAGATGCCGGCAAACATTTTCTTTGACACCTCGCCGTGCAGCCAGCTGACACCATTGGCCTCCTGGCAGGTGTTGAGGCAGAAGACACTCATCGAGAAACGCTCGTTTGAGCCGGGATTCTCGCGGCCCATGTTCATCAGGTCATCCCATGAGATGCCAAGCTTGGCGGGATATTCACCCATGTATTTGCCGAAGAGCGACTCGTCAAAGTAGTCGTGACCGGCGGGTACGGGGGTGTGGACGGTGTAGAGCGACGATGAGCGCACAAGCTCGAGGGCGGTGTTGAAGTCAAGATGTTTCTCCTGAACATAGTCAACCAGGCGCTGCAGGTTGAGCAGAGCGGCGTGACCCTCGTTTGCATGATAGATGGTTGAGTTGACACCCAGTTTCTTTAGCATGAGCACACCGCCGATGCCGAGCAGATATTCCTGCTTGATACGGTTCTCCCAGTCGCCGCCATAGAGCTGGTGGGTGATCTGGCGGTCAAACTCGCTGTTCATGTCAAAGTCGGTGTCCATCAGGTAGAGGTTCATGCGGCCTACGTTTACGCGCCATACGTGGCTGTAGATGATGCGGCCGGGGAAGGGCACTTCCAGGATCATGGGCGAACCGTCCTTCTCCATCACCTGCTCGATAGGGAGCTGATTGAAGTTTTGAGCCTCATAGTTGGCGATCTGCTGACCGTCAACGCTCAGGCTCTGAGTGAAGTAGCCGTAGCGATAGAGGAAGCCGACAGCGGTCATGTCCACGCAAGAGTCAGAGGCCTCTTTGATATAGTCGCCGGCGAGCACACCAAGACCGCCGGAATAGATCTTCAGGCAGTTGCAGAGGCCGTACTCCATAGAGAAATACGACACTGAGGGGATATCGGTGCGCATGGGCTTAGCCATGTAGTCTTTGAAGTCGGCATACACTTGTGCGATGCGTTTCATCATGTCCTTGTCGGCCATGATTTCCTGAAGGCGTTCGCTGGAGAGGTGTTGGAGCACCAGCACGGGGTTTTCGCCGGTTGAGCGCCACAGGTCGGGGTTAAGGTCGCGGAAGAGTGATTTGCCTTCGCTGTTCCAAACCCACCAGAGATTCTTAGCCAATTCGTCCAGAGGCTTGAGCTCTGCGGGGAGTTCGGCTTTAACAGTAATGTCGCGCCAGATGGGGGCATTAGTGTTACTTACAGGGAGTTTCATACGTAGATATAAATTAGTATAAATGATTTTTATTTTGAAATCGCTTCGCATCGGGGCGGAAGCGGGAATTTATTTCTTGCGTTTCTTGGCATTCATCAAAGCGATGGAGAATGCCTCGTAATAATAGTTCATGAACAGCTGCCACGCAGCTTTTTTGGCTGTCTCGAAGGCTGCTGTCCGGTATTGCTTCATTTGGCCTTCGGAAGCGGAAATTAACGATTTCACATCCTCGGCAATGGCGGAAACCACGCTGTCGTAGTTAAAATCACCACGGCTGACCACGTCCACTCCGGAGCGGTCAAATCCATTCGCTTCTAACGAGAGTACCCATTGGCCGAAGCCTGAAAGCGAAGTTGTGACGGTGGGGATGCCGAAGGCCACGCTCTCCATGGGTGTGTAGCCCCACGGTTCGTAGTACGATGGGAACACCGTGGCATCAATGGCCGGGAGCAAGTCGTAATAAGAGAGGTTGAGAATGCCGTCTGCACCGTTCAGGTAGCAAGGTACGAAGACCATGGTGACCCCTGTGGCTGAATCGTTAGCAAATCCGAGCTGATGGATGCGACCGATCACGGCATCCTCGCAGTAATTGTGGAGGGTGTGGGTGCAGATGGGGTCGGGGAGAGCGGAGCGCGATTCTCCTGCAAGAGACTCTTGGAGGTCGGCACGGGGGGTATTGACCCATGCGGGGACGAGCACGAGCGCAATCACAGACTTCTCCGGTGCGAGAGCACGAAGGCGATTCATGGCATCCAGATAGAGGTCAATGCCTTTGTTTCGGAACTCACATCGGCCTGAGGTGGCAACGATAAACGCATCCTCCGGATATGAGTTGCCGGTCAGAGACTCAACAACTTCGAGGATGCGCTGGCGCCCTTGAGAGCGCACAGATTTATATTTTCGTGGACCGGGCACAAAGTCAGCCTCAAAACCATTTGGAGTCACCACATCCGGCTTGCGGTCAAGAAGCTGCTCGCACTCGCGGGCGGTGACGTCGCTCACGGTGGTGAAGCAGTCGGCCTGGGTGGCTGCGCCTTTCTCCAAAGAGTGTTTCGACTCCATATTGAGCTCGCGTGCCATTTGGTCGCCGTTGTAGCCTGCCAGGTAGTCGTAAAGGGGCTTACCGTTGCCGCAGATGCTGCGACCGATGCAGGTGGCATGAGTTGTGAAGACTGTTGCAGCTTCGGGGAGAACGTTTTTGGTGAAGAGGAGGCCCATACCGGTGGTCCATTCATGGAAATGGGCAATCATGTTTTTGCCTTTTGCCGAACCGGAAAAATGAGCAAGATCTTCAATCACCAGGCCTGCTGCGTGAGAGAAAGCACAGGCCTCATCGTAGTCGCCATAAGCATGGAGCGAATCAATGCCGTAAAGCTCCCACATTTTGCCATAAAACTCATCTTTTACGGCATACATTCCGTCAAATTTCACCAAAATTGCAATCGGGCGCCCGGGCACTTCCCAGCGTCCAAGTCTAACGCTAACGCCCTGAGGCAGTTGCAACTGCTTTTGCCAGGCCTTGAGCAGGGTTTTTGATTGGGTGAAATATGGAGAGGGACGATCATCTGACCAGACGTCGGGTCCGATGAAGATCACTTTGTCGTTATATGCGTCGTGGAGGGTTTTGGCTGCGGTGGAGAGCACGGTATAGATACCTCCAACCTTGTTGCAAACCTCCCAACTTGTCTCAAAAAGTAAGTCAAACTCTACCATTCAGTATAGCATTACGTTCGGCCTTTAGTGCAAGGCCCCGGATTGGGAGCCGTTTACTCAAATTATGCCTAAAGACGTATGTTTTAGAAATTTCGGTGCAAAGTTACGAAAAATTTTTGAATTTGCAATTTTCTTGCTTAACGAAAATGCACAGCCGCATTCCTCATCAAAATTCTGATGAGAAATGGAAACGGATTTTCGGAAAATCTGACTGGGCCATTTGCAGCACATAAGCCGAATCGGCAAGAAACACATCGCGCCCGTCGCGGTCCACGGCCATAAACTGGTGCTTGCGTCGCTTGAATGCTTCCAGAGCCTGTGTATCGTCGCTCTCAATCCAGCATGCTTTGTACAGGGAAATGGGTTCCCAGCGGCATGAGGCTCCATATTCATGCTCAAGGCGGTATTGAATCACCTCAAATTGCAGTTGACCGACGGTGCCAATGAGTTTGCGTCCATTAAATTGATTTACGAACATTTGCGCCACACCTTCGTCCATGAGCTGTTGCAAACCCTTCTCGAGCTGCTTGGATTTCATGGGGTCGGTGTTTTCGATGTACTTAAACATCTCGGGCGAGAAAGAGGGCAGACCCTTGAAATGAATCTCTTCACCTTGGGTGAGGGTATCGCCAATCTTGAAATTACCGGTATCGGGGATGCCGACGATGTCGCCGGGATAGGCCTCGTCTACAATGCTCTTTTTCTGGGCCATGAAGGCTGTTGGAGCAGCGAAGCGCATCATCTTGCCGGTGCGGATGTGTTTGTAGTTGGCGTTGCGCTCAAACTTTCCGGAGCAAATCTTCACGAAAGCGATACATGAGCGGTGATTGGGATCCATATTGGCATGGATCTTAAAGACGAAGCCGGAGAATTGCTCTTCCTGAGGCTCAACCCTGCGCTCCTCGGTCTCGATGCCGCGGGGCGAGGGTGCAATCTTTACGAAGCAGTCCAAGAGCTCTTTTACGCCGAAAGTATTGAGTGCCGATCCAAAAAATACCGGTGCAAGTTTGCCTTTCAAATATTCCTCTGTATCAAATTCGGGATAGACGCCTTCGATTAGCTCTAAATCGGCGCGGAGCTTTGCAGCATCGTCATCACCTACGGCTGCGTCGATGCGGGAATCATTAATGTCTGAGATCTCAACCCGCTCTGTGGCACGCTGCTTGTTGGGAGTGAAAAGGTCAAGACTATGCTCGTATATGTTATATACACCCTTAAATTTTGCACCTATATTAATAGGCCAGCTCAGCGGACGCACGGCGATTTTCAGCTCCGACTCCAATTCGTCAAGGATGTCAAACGGGTCTCGACCTTCACGATCAAGTTTATTGACAAAGATGATCACGGGAGTGTTGCGCATACGGCACACTTCCATGAGTTTGCGCGTCTGCATCTCTACGCCTTTTGCCACGTCAACCACGATAATTACCGAGTCGACTGCTGTAAGGGTTCGGTAAGTGTCTTCGGCAAAGTCTTGGTGGCCCGGGGTGTCAAGGATGTTGATTTTGTAGCCGTCATATTCAAAACCCATCACCGAGGTAGCCACTGAGATGCCGCGCTGCTTTTCAATCTCCATCCAGTCGCTTGTAGCAGTCTTTTTAATTTTGTTGGATTTTACGGCACCAGCAATATGGATTGCCCCACCAAAAAGCAATAGCTTTTCGGTAAGTGTGGTTTTGCCGGCATCCGGGTGGGAGATGATGGCAAAGGTGCGCCGGCGCTTGATTTCTTCCTGTAATGCAGCCATCAGTCTTGCGGTTGTTCGTTAAGGCGCTTGATGCAATCGCGGAGCGACACCTCCCAGTGGGGAATCTCAATGCCGAAGGTGGCTTTAATCTTTGATTTGTCCAGGACACTGTAGGCCGGTCGCGTGGCCGGGGTGGGGTAGTCGCGAGTGGGAATGGGGTGCACTTTGCAAGTGTCGATGCCGGCAATGCGATGGATAGCCACAGTGAAATCATACCATGAGGCCACACCTTCATCCGTAAAATGGAAAATGCCGGGCACCCACTGCGGGGCGTTCAAGACAGTATATATGGCTTCGGCAAGGTCGCGTGCGTAAGTGGGAGTGCCGATTTGGTCGGCAACAACGCTGATTTCAGGTTTTTCCTTACCCAAGCGTAGCATTGTCTTCACAAAATTCTTGCCGTAAGGCGAGTAAAGCCATGCAGTGCGTATAATTATTGACTCGGGAGCCAGGGCAAGAAGTGCGGTTTCGCCTTTGCGCTTTGTGGAGCCGTATTGAGAGCAGGGATTCACCTTTGCGCCCTCGTTGTAAGGGGTGTGGGCTGTGCCGTCAAAGACGTAGTCGGTGGAAATGTGTATGATGCGATAACCAAGCTCTTCGGCATGGCGAGCCAGATTGCTCACAGCGTCAATGTTGACGGCAGCGCATGCGGCGCTATCCTCCTCCGCACGATCAACTGCTGTGTATGCCGCGCAGTTAATTACGTGGGTGAATTCGCCTTTACGCATAAAATTCTTTACGGCCTCCGCATCTGTGAGGTTCAAATCTTGAATGTCGACATATGTGGTAATGCCGGGAGATTTTGACTCTAAGACGTTGCGGAGTTCGTTGCCAAGTTGGCCGTTTGCTCCTGTGACAAGTATTTTCATAAATTTAGATAACTTTTCAGTCTGCGAAGTTACAAAAAATTTCCCGAAGCAACAAATCTTTTTAATCAACGGCAGGTCAACATCATCAAAATCTGGAAAAATCTTCGGCAATCCTGAGACTCGACTTTCAGGACATCAAAGGCGGTACGAGTCACAAATCCTCTGCACATTCTGCGCGTACTCTTTCAGTACGTCGAGGTGAACGGGTGATCACAGCCACTTTGTTTTTGAAATATGGGAAGCAAACTTTATTATTTTCCACAACCGCTTCCTGGCCGGTGTATAACTCCACAAGTTTATCCCCGTTGGAGAAGCACCGAGGCACATCTATAGGCGAATTATCCTCAGGGAGGAGTTTTATTAGCACGGTATCGTTGCCAAATGAACGGATGCATGTGTGGGCATCAAGAGTCAACTGTCGGCCTAAACCAATGGCAGGATGTGCCTTGCGGATTTTGCCCAGCTTCCGGTAATGCTCGAGCAGCAGTGTATCGATGTCGTTCCAGTTCATGTCAGAACGAAACGCCTGATTGCTGTCTACGTTGTATCGGGCTTCATTGAGTTTTCTGCCCGATTCATCGCCATAAAAGATTTGCGCTACACCGGGGGCCAACAGCAAGGTTGTGGCACAGTCGATCATATTCATCATGTCGGCATCACGGTGATAAGAGTTGTTGAGATAATTGAACGGATGCCAATTTTTATGAGTCTGCACGCTGTCGGCGTAAGCTTGCCAGGTGTAAACAATTCCGTCGAGGTCGCCATGCTTCGGAAAATAGAAGTTTACCAGACTTGAGAAGCCGGCATCTGCATATTCCGGCTTGTAATCAATTCCTGCATTTTCATAATCGCCTGTCATATAGAAATCATCTTCCCATTTCGAAGCAGGGCTTTCCGGATGTCGTGATCTCCACTTACGGAGTGCGCGGTTGCAGGAATCACTAAGTTCTTTCCATCTATATGTGTGTACATTTTCCACAATATCGCATCTGAATCCGTCGATACCGAATTCTTCAACCCAAGATGAGATCCACGCCACCAGATATTGCATCGGGCTCCAAGGATGATCTGTCCGAAGCGAAGCGGAAAGAGGATTCACCCACATATCATTATTTTCACCTTCCTCATCCCATTTATTCTTAAGGAAACGGGGGATAGCAACCGGTTGGTTTGACTCATCTTTAAAATCGGGCAAACCATAAAGCGTGGCTTGAAGTGGATCCGACTCATCCCATCCTTCGTCAGGCATGCGTATCCATTCCCTGCCGTACCATCCCTCCCATGCAGGACAATTTGCAAAAAACCGGTCATAACTCCAGTCCTTGATGTGGTTTGCAGCCTCCTGCTCTGTTAAGCCTGTATCGGCAAATCCATATTGAATGGCATCAAGAAGGGTGGGGTAACCGGGATTGTTAAGATTGGCTCCGAGCATCACGCGTATGCCCTGGTTGTGGAGAGTGTCAACAAGTTCACGAAATTCATCTATTGTACCGAAATTCTTGTCTATCTGTGTATAATCCAAGGGATAATAACCATGGTAGCCATAGTGAGGAAAATCGTTTACCTCACCGCTCCCTGACATCCATCCATGTATCTGTTCATAGACATCAGTCATCCAAAGCACATCAACCCCAAGATTCTTGAAATATCCCTCTTTTGCTTTCTTAAGCATACCCTTGAAGTCGCCACCATGGAAAGTGGCAGCGTTCAAGCGGTCTGTACCGTAGTCTACGATACGCCCGTAGTTAATGTCATTTGTGCTGTCGCCGTTACAGAATCTGTCGGTGATTACGAAGTAGACGGTAGAGCTGCCCCAGTTAAAATCATTCTCAGCATCGGCAATAGCCGGAATCAATGCTGAGAGGAGCAGGAAGTAAAAATAAAACACTTTTTTCATCGCAATAATTTTTGCGACAAAATTACAGTGGTTTTTTGAATTACAAAATACTGATTTATAACCATTATAACAATCGCATCATGGATGCTGCAGCTACTGCTTCTACTGAATTGCCGACACTTAATTTCTCGAGAATATTCTGTCGGTGTCGGTTCACGGTGTGCAGGCTTATCCCTAAAATGTCAGCAATTTGTTTGCTTGGTTTTCCCTCTTTAATTAGAGCGAGGATTTCCTTTTCCCTCTTGGTCAGGATGCCGGAACGCCGCTCGGACAACTGTATTTCATTGATTTCCCCTGTGGTGCAATCGATAATTCGAGGCGAGATTCCCTCGGAGCCGGTCTGAGCCGGGGATAAGTCATAACAGCAAAGTATGAGCCAGACCTTTCCTTTAGGAGAAAGTTTCAGGATGCGCGTACTATTCTCCACAAACAGATATTTGCCGTGATTATCTTTGAGTCGAATACGGCAGGTGGCTTTGTAGTTTAATTTAAGGCTGGCGGGCTTGGAATCTACGAACTTGAAGAATTCATACTCAAGCATCCTTTTGTCTACAAGGTCTTCAGGGTGAATACGGTCATAGATCTCATCTTCATCACTTGAAGTCATAGTTTTGAAATAAGGATCACTACCCGACAAGCCCAAAAGTAATGAAAACTTTCCTCCGAATATATAGCAAAAGTCGGCAGAGGCATCTGTGATGACTCGACAATCGCTTTCAACCTCGACTGCTGTCGCCACTTTGTTCTTGCTCTCTTCAAGAATCGAGAAATCCAATTGCTCTGACTGCAGATCCTGGCTGTCATAAAATGCGTTCAGCTCTTTTCTTAATACATCCATGGAAGGAAGAATTGACAATAATGCGCAAAGTTACAAAAAATCTTGACATCCGAAGATTTATTGATGTGAACTTTTAAAAGTGTGGAATGTTTAAAAGAAAAACACAAAACTCAACTGTTTATGAAAAAGTTATATTTCCTCGGCGCTCTCATGGCGATGATCTTGACGGGATGTAGTCCTTATTCCTTAGTCAATAGTGAAGTTTATAATGATGCCGATCTGGCTTCGTATCACACGTTCCATATAGTGACCCCGGCGGAAGGCCGCCTCCCGGGGGCTATGACTCTGGTCACCTATTATAATATAGCAGCTGCCATCCGAGAGCAGATGGTGATGAGAGGCTATACGGAAAGCCCTGACTCGCCCGTGCTCATCAATATCGGTCTCACCACCAAACGCGAAATCGCCACCGAACCCCTCTCAGCCGTCGTGCCGCCTGCTCCCGTTCCTCCCGTTCCTCCTGTGGGTCCTCGTCCATGGGGTCCCGGCCCGGGCCTGGCTCCGGTCTTCATGTATCCACGCTCTTATTATTGGCCCGGATATTACAGCAACGCTCAAGTCATTACCGGTATATATAAAGAAGGTGTGCTCACCATGGACATCGTGAACATGGCAGAAAAATTACCGCTCTATTCCTCTTCTGTGGCTACAATCCTTACTAACGGTGACTCGCAATTCCGTAACCTCCAAGGCATCGCCGAAGCAGTACAAGTGCTCTTCTCTAAGTTCCCGGTTAAAGTACTACCTCAATACAAGTAAACAATATTTAACATTGCTGTATCGTAGAATTTGCGCAGTTGGGGGCTAACTTTGCAGCGTAAAACCTCTAAAACCTCTACCTCCATGCAAGCTATCACCTCCACCACAGCATCAGCCACTCGCTCTATCATCCTTTCCGAAAGAGTGCTCAACACCATAAATTCTCTTCCCGTCGATGATCGCATTGCCATCGCAAGCGCCATCGCCGGGGAGATTATTCTTGGGGCCAGCGCAGCCGGCGAACTCACTCCCCTGCAAAACCTCGTCTTCGCCATGATCCGCCAGTACGTCAAGCACGACACCGACAACTCCGTCATCATCCCCCGCGCCTGACCTTAATATCACACGGATCTTTCGTTGAGGAACTCTTCGACGATTGCTGGGTCGCCGCAATAGGAAAGAGCAGAGCCGGGCTGACGGAAGTTGGCGTAGGTTTTGCTCCGGAAGAAGCGTTGAAAAGCCTCATAAGTAGGGATGTTGAGTTGACGCGCTATACGGCAGACAATAGTACCAGTCTGAGATGCAGTCAATATCTGATGTAGTAGTTTGTCTTTCTCAATCATCTTGGCTCACTTTGGTTGATTCAACAAATGTCAGATATTGATTGAGTAATTGCTGATTGAGAATACAAATCTGATTTGTGGGCTTGAAATATTTCAGTCTGTTTAATGCGTCCTCAGATGAAATAATACCATTCATGTAAAGTCGGACAGTGTTTACTACCCTATCATTAGCAATACCGCCTTCGATGTAGTCGTAACCTTTCCACAATTCTTGTCCCAAACGATTACCGGCTACAAAATCAAGCCAATCTTTATCGTATTCTTTGAAGATTTTATGACGGCATGAAGAAATAAAGTCTCTTTGGCGTAACTGGTAAACAGAAATTATTGGATTTGCTGTGCGTAGTGCTGCTACATTTTTAGCCCATTCTCTTGCTTGCAGAATTAAATCAGTTACATAGAAACCAGGACCGAAATCAAGATTCGGTCGTCCAACGTCTACCAATGGAAATGTAATCTCTTCAGTACCTCCGTGAAACACTGTTAGAACGTCATACATAGCAATTGTTATTTAGATTCGCGATTAGCAAGTAATTGTTGTAAGTCGTCAACAATATGTTCCCAACTTTGAGTATGAATCGGATCGTAATACTTTAGTATATATCCTTCTGTTATATCAGCGGCCTCCATACGGTTAAACATTTCACGATAGTCGCAACCTTCAGCCTCGGCAAGTGCCTCAATACATTGAGCCAGAAAACCCATCTTGATTTCTTCCTTGTCAAGAACAATCCACTTCTCGCCTGTATGTTGGTCTATTTCTTCAGTCATTTTAATATATAATAATGACTGAGGATAGGACAAAAGCCCTGATTCCTCAGTCATTAATTAAATGAATTAATCTTCGATTGCAGCCTGCGCCGCGGCTACGCGGGCGATGGGCACGCGATAGGGCGAGCAGCTGACGTAGTTCATGCCAAGTTTGGCACAGAACTTAACTGAGGAGGGCTCGCCGCCGTGTTCGCCGCAGATACCCACTTTGAGGTCGGGATTGGATGAACGGCCTTTTTCCACGCCCATCTTCACGAGCTGGCCTACGCCTTCCTGGTCGAGGACTTCGAAGGGGTCGGTCTTGATCACGCCGTGCTCTTTATAGAATTTGAGGAATTTAGGAGCGTCGTCGCGTGAGAAGCCGAAGGTCATCTGGGTGAGGTCATTGGTACCGAACGAGAAGAAGTCGGCTACGGTAGCGATTTGGTCGGCGGTGAGGGCAGCGCGAGGCACTTCGATCATCGTACCCACCTTGTAGCGAACGCTCTCGCCTTTCTCCTGGAATACTTTGGCGGCGGTGGAGTTGATTACGTCGGCCTGGTTCTGAAGCTCTTTGAGCGAACCTACCAGGGGCACCATGATTTCAGGATGAACATCGATGCCGCGAGCCTTACAGGCCAGAGCGGCCTCAATGATAGCGCGAGTCTGCATCTCGGTGATCTCGGGATAGGTGATACCAAGACGGCAGCCACGGTGGCCGAGCATGGGGTTGAATTCTTCCAGAGAGTCAACCTTTGCTTTAACCTCTTCGAGTGTGAGGCCCATTTCGGCTGCGAGTTCTTTCTGAGTGGCGGTCTGATGAGGCACGAATTCATGCAGAGGGGGATCGAGCAGACGCACGGTGACACCGAAGCCGTCCATGGCCTCGAAGATGCCTTCGAAGTCGCCACGCTGCATGGGCAGAAGTTTGGCAAGGGCGGCGCGACGGCCTTCTTCGTCAGAAGCCAGAATCATTTCGCGGATAGCTTTGATGCGGTCGCCTTCAAAGAACATATGCTCTGTGCGGCATAGACCGATGCCCTGAGCGCCGAAGTGGCGGGCCTGAACAGCGTCGCGGGGAGTGTCGGCGTTGGTGCGTACAAGAGTTTTGGTGTATTTTGCAGCGAGGTTCATGATAGCGCCGAAGTCGCCGTCGAGCTCGGGCTCGCGGGTGG
>CAYVTB010000006.1:0-4334 GCA_964454365.1 uncultured Bacteroides sp.
AAACGCGTAGTTCTTGCGACCGTGGCGTTGTAATCTGATTTTTGTTGCCATTAATGTTTAATTAATTATTAGTTGGTCTTGCATTGTTTTGCGGTTGCAAAGGTACTCATTTTTTTCCACCCCACCAACACTTTTTATAAAAAAAGCGGCACCCGCCTGCGGATGCCGCTCTGTAAAGATTGGATTTTTTATTTTATTACCACTTTTTGAGCTTTTGTTCCCTGAACTTTGATATAGATTCCGGGGGTGGCGCGGTTCGGGTCGACCGTCACACCTCTCAGGTCGTAATAAACGGGGACAGCGTCTGAATAATCTTCAGCGATATCGGCCACTCCGGTCTTACCCTTGATAACGTAGGTAGAACTTGCAGGTGTCGTTATAGTCTGAGCTCCGTGTGTAAGGGTGTAAATGTGATAGCCCTTATCTTCGCGCTGGTAGTAATGAAGGTTTCCGGCATAGTCAAATCGCATGTGACCCCATGCGGTATTGTTTGTCGGAATGCTGTAGCTATAAGTGAATGTAGGTGTGGTACCGTTCCATTCTACATCAAAAATAAGGATTTCACCGACCATACCTGCTGCTGCGGTCTTGCCGTCGCAGCTGATGGCTATGGACGAGTTACTGTTATCTACCTCATCTATTTCCGAGCTGTTGAGTTCGATCTTTGTTTCGGTAGGATTGGAAGGATTATAGCTGATGTAAACAAAGCAGGGAGTACCGGCGCTGTTATTACCGGCCGAACGAATCTGTGCACCGAAGAAACCGTTGCCATAGGCAGCCAGGTCGACGTTGCGGTTGGCGAGCAACCACTTGTGACCGATGACGGTAGGTTTCATTGTGATCTGCCATGATGTGCCCAGAGGATAGTACACAAGCATATTCTCGTTGTCACCGGCACCGTTCTTGCCTTCATGATCCTGAGAGAAAGTAAAGAGCTTGGTCTGCTTGCCGCTTTCAGTGAAGCAAAGACCGGCTACGTTACCGCCAAGGTTCTTACCGTCGAGCATATAATGGCCGGCAGATTCCTTGGTGCCTCCGTAGAGGGTGAAAGGTTCTGCCTCGATATCGATGGGATTGAAAGCTACCAGACCCGACGCCTGATCGCCCAGACCGGCAAATACAGCCAGACCTTCGTGCTCATTGCCGCGATGCAGGTCTGATTCATTCTTGTTCTTGCTGCCACCCAGCAGGTCATGTCCTTTATGGAGACCGCTTGCTACAAGTTCACCGGCCGGATTGTAAACATCAAAACCGGCTGCAGAGCCATGAGCAACCGTTACATAGCCGAAAGATTCCGCTTCGGGATCGGTAATGATTACAATACCGCCGCGTACAGCCTTCGAATAATTCTCGCAATAAACTTCCTCGGGCTTGACGTTGGCCTTGTTTGTAACGGAGATCGACCAGGTGTAGTCAACTTCATTTTCAAGGATGCTACCGTCGATAACCACGCTGTGTTCGCCCTTGGTCAGTGCACCAAGTTCAACGGTCACGGCCTCGCCTTCACCTACTGGGGTTGCTGTGAAAACAGCGTTAGGCACATCACCGGTAACGGAGAAAGTGACTATATAGCTATCTTCCTCTTCCGTCACTCCGAGTCCGTAGGCATAGGCGGCACGGTTGACGGGCTGTTTCACGCCACGGGTAGTATATTTGGTGAGCTTGCCGTTGCGGAGCATGTAAAGAGTAACGTAGGCGCCGATAGGTTCGTCGAGAATGTTGCGCTCGATTTCAACCTCACCGAAGGTTGCCACGCTCCCTTCAGCTGCCTCCACTTCCGTATTGTGGGTAGGAACTACAGTTGCCGATTCAATATTATCGCTCAGGTTAACGAGCTTTACACCGGTTGCTCCGTTTTCACTATTGGCGGGAACAACCATATAGCTTGCACCGGCATATTTGAAAATGCCTATCTGGCCGGGAGCATTGAGCGACAGGAGAGCCTCGCTGCCGCTTGATAACTCGGGTTTCTTATCACCGTGATGATAGGAAAACTCAACTACACCTTTCGGGCCGGAACCGACCATATAGAATTTGTCAGGATCCAGCGGTGAGGTAAACATGTTGTAGTCCATACCGATCATAGGCTCGCCCCAGGAATTGGGGCTCTGATTGAACACACCACCGTCGGATACACCGTCGGTCACGGTTATGAGTGTGTTACGAAGCATGTAATTGGGGGCCGTGACAGAGGGCATGTTCACAACTGCCATGCCGTCTACGGTCGTGCCGCTGTAAGCGAAGTGGCCCGGGTAAGCGCGATACCAGAAACCTGCATCCTGCAGGGTGAGCCATGACTGGGGATCACCCGTAGGAAGACCGTTTTCATCGTTGGCCCACTTGTAAATTATAAATGTGCCTCGGCCTTCGTCACCCGCCTGGATTTCGTTGTCTGTGTCCTGGGTCTTGGTCTGGTTGCATGCCAGCAGATAGCCGTCAGCCGTCAACTGTATGTCACTCACATCAGCGAGAGCACCGTGTGTACCGCCCGTGCTCACCTCGGCAAGCACCTTCTTTTCCTTGAGATCATAGACAAGAAGTGTTACCACCGGGCGTGCATCACCTTCAAGCTTGGCCGCATATTCATATTTCTTATCATGAGCCAGAACATAGAGACGGCCGTCGCGGGCAATCACGCGTCGAATAACCTTGCCTTCAAGGCCAGGAATACTTTCCTCGGCATACTCCGTAGCGAAAGCATATTCATCTGCGGGTACATAGGCGCTGAAAGCGGCCATCGGATCAGGATAGTTTTCGTAAACATCAGCAGGGTCTACATATTCCTTATCTGTAAGGAAAGTCTTGGGATAGACTGTGTAGCCTTCCTTCACTGTTACTGCAGTTTCCTCCGGCTCCAGATAATCGGGATGGGAGAAGTTCAGAGTATACTCGCCGGCTTCAATGCCGTCAAATACATAAGCACCGTTATAATACTCATCTGTCACATAACGTGCTACCTCGACGCCGTCTTTTTTCAGGACTACTGTCACGCCGTTCAGCGGCAGATATACGTCGTCGCTCTTGGGGTTAGGAGCGTAAGCTTTGTCGGCGAACTTTGTATGAGCATCGCGTACAATACCGTAGATGGTGCCGTAGTTTTCGCGTGCGAGACCGAAATAATCAGCAACCCCGCGAGCATAGGCCATACCCTCGATGCGGCTGACATCCTGGTTCATAGCGCGGTGACGTGCGGGCTGGTAGGTATGGAAGTAACCTTCGACGAGGAAACCTGGGGTTGTGTGCTTCAGAACACCGAGATAACCCTTGCTGCCGGCTACTGCCGATGACTTTCCGTAGAAATTGATATCACCGCAAAGATTCATTCTCGTAGCAGAGAAATCAGTCCAGGCCGAGTGAGGATTTTCAAAGCTGTAAGGCCAGCACAGCTCAGCCATGCGACGGCTCTCTTTCTGGAAAGCAGCGTCAAGATTTCCTTCATCTCCGTGGCAATCGTCATAGCCTCGATAGAGATACAGGGGGAAATTGGTATAGTCGCCGTCGTTCATCGCATTGGAGTGAATCGAGATGAACACATCGAAATTGTTGGCTTCAACCTCGGCGCTGATTTCAGTTAAGCTGCGGTTGAAAATGTAACCGTCCGACGGCCACGATTCGCCCATCTGCGATTCAGCACCATTGTCGTTGTGATAAGGTCCGCTCTTTACACGCGAGAGCACGACGTTGTTCTCAAGGTCGCGGGCGGCGCCTATTGTTGATTCGTCTCCGTTCTGATTCAGAGTGCGGTCAAACTTGAAACCGTAATCAATCAGTCGTTCCATGAGTCCGAAAGCCTTCTGAAGATTGGTATTGGACTCGAAGAAGGACAGAGTGTCTGTATTGTAACGACTCGGTGTCGCATGCCCAACAAGACTGCATGGGCGGTCGTTGGGAGTCCAGCCACCGTGGCCGGGATTGATATACACGCGCAGTTGATCGGCTTCTTGTGCACCGGCACCGGCGGCGACGGCGAGAGACAGCATTGCTGTCATGATAGTCTTTTTCATAATATTCTGTTTATGCGCGTTATTGGTTTACCGGAAGAATATAGATATCGCCTTCGCGGGTTGTATAGGCGATCTTGCTGCCGTCGGCGCTCACGCTCGGGAAGCAAACAAGAGTACTTGCCGGAGAGAGAGACTGCGTCTTGCCTGTAGTTGTATCGACAGCCTCGAGCCAGGCGCTCGCTGGCACCTGATTGACACCTGAAGTCTCGTGGACACCGACAACGACATTATTATTGACCCACACGGGAGCCATCAGGTTGCCTGCTTCCTTGACATCGCTGCCGTCAAGTTTACAGGTATAAGAGCCGTGACCGGTCAAGCGATACACAA
>CAYVTB010000006.1:4434-6546 GCA_964454365.1 uncultured Bacteroides sp.
TCCCGGAAGCGATATCGGTGCTCTCGAGACTCACATAGCGCATGTGCCGGCTGTCAAAGGTAGGATGATAATAAATCACCTTGGTGCCGTCGCCGCTGATACTGATGCCATAGAACAGCGAACCTTTCACGATAGGTGTCACCGCTCCGGTCTGGACATCGACTTTGTTGAGGCCGTTGCCATCTGCCGTCACGACAAAACTGCCGTCGGGACTGATAACAACCTGAGTGGCCTTCACGCCGGGTACTTTCTGTGCCGTACCTACCGTGAGGACTTGCGCGTTCGCAGCGATGCCTGCCAGCATCACAGCGACCGTGGTAATCAGATGTTTCATGGTAATGGTTTTAAAAAGTAAATAATGTTAATATAGATTTAGGGTTAATAAATAGTTGTTTTAAAAAAGATTCAAGGAAACTGTGAGGCCTCAGCGACATCAGATGATGCCGCGAAGGTCTGCTATGTCTGCGACATCATGGCGTGTCATGTAATCGGTTATACCGTCAATGATGTCTACTGTCGCACGGGGATTTACAAAGTTGGCTGTACCAACCTGCACAGCCGTGGCACCGGCCATGATGAACTGCAGTGCATCGTCGGCATTCATGATGCCACCGAGCCCGACAACAGGAATTGAAACACGCTTTGCAACCTGCCACACCATGCGCACAGCTACAGGCCTTACTGCAGGACCGGAGAGACCGCCGGTAACGGTTGAAATGCTGGCTCGTTGACGCTCTACGTCGATATTCATGGCAAGCAGGGTATTTATGAGGGAGACGCTGTCGGCCCCGGCGTCCTCTACCGCAGCAGCAATAGAAGCGATATCGGTGACATTAGGCGATAATTTTACCATCAGATGGCGCGGCCACGCTTTTCGCATGGCTGCCGTGACCTCGGCAGCGCCTTCACAGGTGGTACCGAAGGCCATGCCTCCTGCTTTAACATTGGGACATGATATGTTGACCTCTATGGCCGGGATATTCTCCAGCGGAGCAAGTCTGCGGGCTACTTCCACATAATCGGGAATTGAAGCACCGGAAACGTTTACGATAACATTTGTGTCAAGGCCCTTAAGTTCGGGATAAGTTTCATGAATAAAGTGATCAACACCCTTGTTCTGCAACCCCACGGCGTTGATCATGCCCGACGGGGTTTCGACCATGCGAGGCGAGTCGTTTCCCTGGCGAGGTTCCAGTGTGGTGCCTTTAACGATAAAGCCGCCCAGGCGTTCAAGATCGATGAAGTCGGCATATTCGAGACCGTAGCCAAAAGTACCGGACGCAGTCAGAACCGGATTTTTTAATTTGAGACCCCGGCCAAGGTCTACCGCGAGTTTCATTTCCATAACAATTGATCGATATTGAATACAGGGCCTTCGGTGCAAACACACACGTTGCCTTTAACAGTCTTTTCAACGCAGCACAGACAGGCGCCGATACCGCATCCCATCATATTCTCAAGGGATACATAACATTCGCAGCCACGTTCGCGCGCAAGCGCGGCGACTGCTTTCATCATAGGCGTCGGTCCGCAACAAAAGATAACGTCACATTCGTGATCGAAGACAGGACATGCCGTCACGCGACCGTGAACGCCGAGACTGCCATCTTCTGTGGCAACGAAAACTTTGGCTTCTTCGGGAAACATCACAGCCACTCCGGCAAGGCCCGCGGCATCGCGGGCGCCTAAGGCGACATTCACGTCGGCTCCTGCTTCGAGCAGACAGCTAGAAAGATAAACCAGCGGAGCGATACCTACACCGCCTCCGACAAGTATAACGCGCTTCCCGGCCCCTTTAGAGACGTCGAAACCATTTCCGAGTGGAAGAACCATGTTGAGGGTATCGCCGGGCTGAAGATCACAAATAGCTTGCGTTCCGGCACCGACGGGTTTAACCATGAGTACGACTTGTCCGTCGGAAGTGACATTACAAATTGAGATGGGACGTCTCAACAACACTCCGGGAGCATCGCTCAGCAGCTGTGCAAATTGTCCGGGCAGAATTACGGGTAACGCCTCGTCTCCTGCAGGTATAAGATTTAGCAGGCGACAGCCTCCGGCCTCGCCTGTCGAGACTACTTTAAAGTCGCGTAACTGTTTACTCATGCTTTA
>CAYVTB010000006.1:6646-27585 GCA_964454365.1 uncultured Bacteroides sp.
GCAAAGTGGTGCACATTGACCGTTATAGATTTTATTCCGATTTCAAGGAAGCGGTCTATGACACGCCCGAGCACGGGTTTTCCCCCGACCTCGACAAGAGCCTTGGGATGTGAATCGGTCCATGGTTTTAGACGGCTGCCGACTCCTGCTGCGAATATCATCCCTTTCATAGGCACTCTCAACGTCGGTTAAAAAGCTGCTCCACGTTCTGCTCGCGATGGATAAGCTCAACCTTTACATTAAATTTCTTATTAAGATGTTCGGCCATGTGTTGAGCCGAGTAGACCGACCGGTGCTGCCCGCCGGTGCAGCCGAATGACACCATAAGATTGGTGAATCCGCGCTCCATATAGCGCTGAACAGTCGCATCGACCAGAGCATAGCAGTGTTCCAGGAACGTCTGGATTTCGCCGTCGTTCTCAAGAAACTCTATAACCTGGCGATCAAGACCGGTAAAAGGTTTGTAGCGTTCAAACTTGCCGGGATTATTGACAGCCCTGCAATCGAACACATAACCGCCGCCGTTGCCCGTCGGATCATTGGGAATCCCTTTCTTGTAGGCGAAACTCATTACACGGACTGTAAGCAACCGTTTCTGGTCATCCGAGGTGAATTGCTTCATGTCTACCAACCGCCGAAGCATGCTGTCGAGATAAGGATATTCCGTGAATGTTTCTTCAAGGAGCGAGCGCAGGTTGGCGATCGCAAAAGGAACGCTCTGCATGAAATGGGGCTTCTTCTCGAAGTAACCTCTGAAACCATAGGCCCCGAGCACCTGCATGACTCTGAAGAGCACGAAATGTCTAAGAGTGCTGTTGAATTCCTCGGGGTCAACAGGCTTGTAACGTCTCAACGAATCGATGTATTCACCGATAAGTTCTTTGCGAAGACTGTCCGAGAAGTTTGCTTTTGCCTGCCACAGGAACGATGCCACGTCATAATAACAAGGGCCGCGGCGTCCTCCCTGAAAGTCGATAAACCAGGGCTCGTCATCCTTTATCATCACGTTTCGCGACTGGAAGTCACGATACATGAAAGTATCGGAGTCTGATTGCAGCAGCACATCGGCAAGCCGGTTGAAATCATTTTCAAGCTTGTCCTCGTCAAACTCAAGCCCGGTGGCTTTCAGGAAGCAATATTTGAAATAATTCAAATCCCACATTATCGACCGACGATCAAACGCCGCTGCCGGATAACATTTGGAAAAATCCAACCCGTCGGCTCCCGCATACTGGAAATCGGGCAATCTCCTGATTGTCTTTGCAAGCAATCCGCGCTCATTAGCTGAAAAGACGTGGGTGAGTCGTCCCTTCTCGATGGCATTGAAAAGCATCGTGTCTCCGAGGTCCTGCTGGAGATACGACATGCGGTCGGCGGAAACGGCAACGACTTCAGGCACAGGGAGCCCCTTCGAGGCAAAGTGGCTGTCAAAAGACAGAAATGCCTCATTCTCGAACTCATTGGTACCTATCACTCCTATAAGAGTGCTTCCGTCGGCGTCGTGCAGCCTGAAATAGCGACGGTTGCTACCCGAGGACGGGAGTTCGTCGACCTTCGCGGCTTCGTGGCCACGGTATTGTTTGTAAAGCTCGGTGAGCGCGTTTGATTCCATGTGGTTTAGAGTGGATTAGTTTCCGAGTTCCGAGAGGAATTTGATTCTTACAAGTCTAATCTCTTCCTCAGTATAATCGGGACATAGTTCACGGAAAGCGCTTTCAAGCGAGCCGGTCTCGTCGTGACGGAAGTGATCGAAAATCTCTTCCTGCTCGTCTTCGTCAAGCACATCGTCGATAAAGTATGAAAGATTGATCTTGTTACCTGAATTAACGATCGATTCGATTTCGTCCAGCAACTGATCAAAATCGAGGCCGTTGCTTGCGGCAACCTCGTGAAGGTCTATCTTGCGGTCTACAGCCTTGATTATTGAAATCTTTCGTTTACTCTTATTGGCGACCGAGCGGACCCTGAGATCTTCGGGGCGTTCGATTTCCTTTTCCTCTACATAGTTCTTTATGACACGCAGGAATTCGTCACCATAACGCTTGGCCTTGCCCTCGCCTACTCCGGGAATATTCTGAAGTTCCTCGGTCGTGATGGGATATGTTGTCGCCATCGCCTCAAGGGAAGGATCCTGGAAGATGACATAGGGAGGCAGGTTGAGCGACGATGCCATCTTTTTGCGCAGAGCGGTGAGAATCGCAAAGAGTTCAGTATCAGCTGCGCAGGCCGAGCCGCCTTTCACGACAGCCGAGTCATCGTCTTCATCATTAAATTCACTGTCTTCCACAATCTTGAAAGAAACGGGGTGTTCTATGTAATCCTTGCCCTTGTCAGTTATGTGCAGGGCACCGTAGTTCTCAATATCGCGGTTGAGATAACCGGCCAGCACCGCTTGCCTGAGGACGGCGTTAAGAAAACGCCGGTCATTGCCTTGCAGGCAGCCGAAGGCCTCGAGCTCGTTGTGGCGATATGATTTAACGTCGGCGGTTGCTTTGCCGAGTAAAATGTCGATGATATAATCGGCTTTGAATTTTTCTTTTAACGCGGCAACAGTTTCCAGCGCCGCCAAGAGTTCTTCTTTTGCTTCCACTTTCTTTTTCTGAGTTACGCAATTGTCGCAGTTACCGCAATTTTCGTCCATGAATGTTTCTCCGAAATAATGCAGCAGTGTGCGTCTACGACAGACAGATGACTCGGCATATGAGGCTGTTTCGGCCAATAACTGGCGTCCAATCTCCTGCTCGGCAAGTGGCTTGCCTTGGATGAATTTCTCCATCTTCTGCAAGTCCCGGTAGGCATAGAATGTGAGACAGATGCCCTCGCCGCCGTCACGGCCGGCGCGACCTGTCTCCTGATAATAACCCTCGAGAGACTTGGGCATGTCATAATGGATAACATATCTCACGTCGGGCTTGTCGATACCCATGCCGAATGCGATCGTCGCGACTATGACATCAACCTTCTCCAGCAGGAAAGCATCCTGGTTGGCCGAACGCGTTGCCGCGTCCATTCCGGCATGATAGGCAAGCGCCTTGATGTTGTTCACGCAGAGCAGTTCGGCAAGTTCCTCTACCTTGCGGCGGCTCAGACAGTATATGATACCCGACTTCCCGGGGTGTTGTCTCACAAATCGGATTATGTCGTGATCGGTATTCTTTGTCTTGGGACGCACCTCATAATAGAGGTTGGGACGGTTAAAGGACGACTTGAAAACAGCCGCGCCTTGTTGCATACCGAGATTTTTCTGTATGTCGTGTTGTACCTTTTGGGTGGCCGTGGCTGTCAGGGCAATCACGGGCCGCGGTCCTATGTCATTTATTATTGGCCTTATGCGTCGATATTCGGGCCGGAAATCATGTCCCCATTCCGAAATGCAGTGAGCCTCGTCGATGGCATAGAATGATATTACGATAGTTTTTAGAAAATCGATATTTTCTTCCTTGGTGAGCGACTCGGGTGCAACATAAAGCAACTTGGTGCGCCCGGCGCTGACATCCGTCTTGACTTTGTCTATCTGAGTCCTGGTGAGCGACGAGTTCAGGAAGTGGGCGATTGAATCGTCCTCGCTGAAACTGCGCATAGCATCAACCTGATTCTTCATCAACGCTATCAAGGGAGAGACCACGATTGCGGTCCCGTCCAGAAGCAGCGCAGGCAACTGATAACAGAGCGATTTGCCGCCCCCGGTGGGCATGAGCACAAAAGTATCTGTTCCGTCGAGAAGGCTTCTTATGATGGCCTCCTGATTACCCTTGAAGGTGCCGAAACCGAAGTATCGGCGAAGGGCGTCGGTGAGAGTTTGTGTGGTCTCCATGTCGGATGGTCAAGGTTTGATAATGTTAATTGTGAGGAAAAGATTTTATCTGCTCAGGAACCTACCGATGCAGCCTCGAAGTGGGCTGCTTCAAATTTTTCCTTGGCATAGTCGAGAGTTACTTCAAATTCCTTTACCTTCATCGAGGGAATGTCAAACATGGCGTCGACCATGATGGCCTCGACTATTGAGCGGAGTCCGCGAGCTCCGAGCTTGTATTCGATGGCTTTGTCAACAACATATTCGAGAACCTCGGGAGCAAAGGTAAGTGTCACTCCGTCCATCTTAAACAATTTCTCATACTGGCGCGTGATGGCGTTGCGGGGCTCCGTGAGGACTTTGAGCAACGCGTCGCGATCAAGAGGTTCGAGATGGGTTAGGATCGGAAGTCGGCCTATAATCTCGGGAATGAGACCATAGGAACGCAAGTCCTGAGGCGCGACATAGCGGAGATAATCCTGCTTGTCTTTCAATTTCGTGCGGCTATTGTCGGTGGCATAGCCCACGACATGACTGTTCATGCGCTGGGCAATCTTGCTCTCGATACCTTCAAAAGCACCTCCACAGATAAAAAGGATATCTTTCGTGTCGACGGGAATCATCTTCTGCTCGGGATGCTTGCGACCTCCTTGCGGCGGAACATTGACTATCGAGCCTTCAAGGAGCTTAAGCAAGCCTTGCTGCACGCCTTCGCCTGATACATCTCGCGTAATGGACGGATTGTCACCCTTACGGGCTATCTTGTCGATCTCGTCGATGAACACAATGCCTCGTTGTGCCTTTTCAACGTCGTAATCTGCTGCCTGCAACAGACGAGTCAACAGACTTTCAATATCCTCGCCGACATAGCCGGCCTGTGTCAGAACCGTCGCATCCACAATCGTGAACGGTACGTTGAGCTGCCGGGCTATCGTGCGCGCAAGGAGTGTCTTGCCTGTACCCGTGGGGCCAACAATGATGATGTTGCTCTTTTCGATATCGACATCATCCTTGTCCCTGGGTTGCATCAGTCGCTTGTAATGGTTATAGACGGCAACAGAGAGATATTTCTTGGCATCGTCCTGCCCTATTACATACTGGTCGAGATGCTCCTTGATCTGATGGGGAGTCGGTATTTTGTCCTTGATGGTGTCGACAAATTCCCGGGCGGCAGCTTTGCTGCGCTCGGGAATTTCCTCGGCCATCATATCGTGAATCGACTCGACGCAATCCGTGCAGATGAAAGCGTCCTGCTCAGCCGACGGAACGAGAAAACGCATCGCGCGCGGATCGGCCGGGCGGCCACACCACTCGCAACAGATATCCGTCGATTTTTTCTTTGCCATGTGTCGGAAAGAATTAATGCTTGGCTTTGATAAGCACCTGATCAATCATGCCGTATTCGCGGGCCTCTTCGGCTGTCATCCAGTAGTCGCGGTCGCTGTCGCGCTCTACTTTCTCAAACGGCTGCCCCGAATGCTCGGCTATGATGGTGTAAAGCTCGTGCTTGAGTTTCTTTATCTCGCGGGCGGTGATTTCGATATCCGAAGCCTGACCCTGCGCGCCACCCATAGGCTGATGAATCATTACGCGCGAATGGCGCAGCGCAAAGCGCTTGTCCTTGTGGCCGGCAACAAGGAGGACGGCGGCCATGGATGCTGCCATGCCTGTGCAGATGGTAGCTACGTCACTCGAAATATATTGCATCGTGTCATAGATACCGAGACCGGCATATACCGAGCCGCCGGGCGAGTTGATGTAGATCGACACATCCTTGCCGGGATCGGCCGAGTCGAGATAGAGAAGCTGGGCCTGGATCACGTTAGCCGTGTAATCGTTGACTTCAGTACCGAGAAAGATGATGCGGTCCATCATCAGACGCGAGAACACATCCATCTGGGCAACATTCAGCTGACGTTCTTCGATAATGCTGGGGTTGATATAATTGGAAGTGACGGCTGCGCGGGAGACTGCCGAACAATACTGGTCAAGAGCAAGACCGTTCATGCCAAGCCCTTTTACAGCAAATTTTCTGAAATCGTTTTCTTGCATATATAATTATAGTTATATCGTTTCACAAATTCTTTTCAAAGTTAATAAAAAAATCCGGATTTCCCGCAATATGCCCTTAAAAATATTGACTCGGTTTTATTAAAAAAATTGGCCCCGGAAAATTCCGGGACCAATAATATTATCTTTAGAAAAAATCAGAATCTGTTCTTGACAACCTATTTTATTCAGCGTTGCCGGCCAGTTTCTTGAATTCGTCGAGGCTGACGGTCTTTTCTTCAATAGTGATAGCTGTGCGGATAGCCTGGAAGAGCTTGAATTCTTCAACCTGCTGTGCGATCTGCTGGCGAATCTTCTTGTCGGCGAGCAGACGCTTACCCATGTCGGCAATAGTCTCCTCATCCATGTTATACATGCCATACTGCTGGAGCTGGCGGCGCGCAAGGAGATTGGCCTGGCCCTGCATGTCGGCTTCCTCGATCTTAACACCGAGTTTATCTACAATGATGCCTGAAAGCAGCTCCCACTTGATACCGGGAAGCATCGAATCAAATTCCTCGTCAATCTTCGATGCATCAGCCTCGGGATTGTTAAGCACCATCCAGCGCTTCAGAAGTTCTTTGTCGATAACCATTCCGGGAGCATATTTCTCGAGCAGCCAGTTGTGGATATCACGGTCGCTCAGAGCAAGGCTGTTGGGGAAGAGCTGTGACTCGATCAACTTCTTGACAGCTGCAAAGTATTCCTCTTCATTGTGAACGCGATCCTTGCCAAATACTTCGTCATAATATTCCTGATTGTATTCTGCGAGCTTGACTACGATAATCTCCGAGATGGCAAATTCAAAGTCAGACTTGACATCGACAGCCTTGTCCTTGTCGATATTGAGCATAGAAGCGAGTTCGGCGACATTGCCCTCGCACGTCTTGTAGGGATTGAAGACGACCTTGTCGTTAACTTTCTTGCCGATAAACTTGGCTTCTTCTTCCTTGTCCTTGAAAAGGAAAGGAGCGACAATACCGGAAATCACCTGAATGGCATCCTCGGTGGTCTTCACATTGCCATCAGCATCAAGCTCCATGATTGAGCCCTTCACAACGGCTTTCTGGTCAACTTCTTCGCCGGGAACCTGTGAACCGAAACGTTCACGCAGAGCCTTGTCCTGTTCCTTCACCATCTCATCAGTTACTTCAATGAGATAGAAAGGCTGCTTTTCTTCCTTGTCAAGCTTAACATCGACTTCGGGCCACAGAGCTACATCATATTTAAATGTATAGCTTGATTCCTTCAGGTCGATTTCCTTGCTCTCTGCAGGCAGAGGCTGGCCTATAACCTTGATATTGTTATTCTGGATATAATCAAAGACTGCATCGATAACCACGCGGTTGATAGCGTCGCTCTTCACTTCACGACCAAAGCGCTTGCGCAGCTCGGGAAGAGCAATGTGACCCTTGCGGAATCCGGGGATTGAATGGGTCTTACCAATTTCCTTGAGCTTCTCGTCTACCTTGGCGGCGTAATCGTTCTGATCGATTTCTACGGTAATGACACCGCGGGCATCGCCTGTCTTTTCAAATGTTACGTTCATTGTGTTTTATTCTTTATGTTTTGTTATATTTTTCGTTTTTCTAAAAACCGACTGCAAAGATAACACTTTTATTAATAATAAAGATGTGCACGCCCCAAGAAATTCCATCTTGCCTGTTTCCAAAGCTTAGCATAACATCGAAAATAATCCAGAAATACATCGTTTTATTCTTCACAATTATTATGTTTCATAAAACGATAGCCAATACGCAATCAATAAAATTACAAAATTTAACAATTATGTGCAGATTATCGCTACACACCCGGGTATAACTTTGCATCACAAACATAAATGACTCTCTCATTCAGCACCATATGCCCGACGCATTTCAACCGCTTAAACTAAATCAAAAGTATATGAATAAAACAATAGTCATATCGCCACACGTAATTAATACCCTGCGTGCTCTTCCTGTATCCGAAAGATCCAATATAGCCGCGGCAATAGCAGGGGAAATCTTGCTTGGTAACGAAACTTCAGGCTTGGAACCAATAGAAAGCATGATATTCTCAATAATCCGCTTCTATATTGACCAGGATAGCTCGCGCTACTGCCTCGAAATGGAGAAATAACCCGTTTCGTGTAGATTAATGGTATTTCAAGACAAAAATTTCAAAAAGTTAAATTATTGATTCAGGCCAAATAAAAAAAATTTATCAGAGAGTTAGGTCAACAATTTGCCCACTGAGAATGTTATAATTATAAACAAACCGCATAGTCGGGTACGAAAATTGAAATTTCGACAAAACGCAGCGCAGGTTTACAATTGCAGCTGATGAAAATGTAAATTATTGAGTTTTATCAATTACAAAAGTAAAGTTTACAAATTCAAACAGCCAAAATTCAGGCAATAACATTTACACTCGTAAACAGAACCAAGTTTCAAATTCAGTCGGAATTAACAACACAATCTCCAAAAGAAAAACCTCTGGAAAGTTTTACAAAGCCAAAAATTAAGTATAAACATCCTTTAACAAATATCACAACACACCGATTTCTATACTATTTATAGATTTTATTTAAAGTATTTGTTTATGTTAGCAGGAAATAATCTTAATACAGGTTGTCTCCTGCTATTTTTATACACTATTACTTAATTATAAGCATTATACAATATACACATTAAAGTATTGCTTAAAGTTAGAGCGGAAGAGTTGTTTACAGTTTGAAAACTTGATTTACAAACGCAATTTACAAAAACACCTGCAGAGAATTTAATTTTTATAACTATAAATTTGTATTTTTGAATTATTGTTTTTACTTTTGCACATCGAAAAATTGTTACTTTTTGACTGTTTTCTGCCATGGATATCGTCGAACGACTCGTCGCTTACAAGGATTACACCGGCCTGACAAATTCTCAGTTTGCCGACAAGGCCGGAATTCCCCGTCCCACCCTTTCACAATTTCTTAACGGACGCAACAAACGACTCAGCGACGAACTCACTGCCAAACTTCACACCGCTTATCCCGATCTTAACGTGATGTGGCTGCTATTTGGCGAGGGAGATATGGTGAAGGACACAAATATTGAAATCTCAGAGACTTCAAAAGCCGGTTTTTTAGACGAAACAAAGCCACAACCCATTGATAACAAGACTACTGAAACAATCTCGGAGCATATAAAAAGTGAACATCGAGAAGATGCAATCCGTGAAAACACGGTGGAGATGCCACGATTTGACCGCCGGGAGTCACCCGACGTCCTCTCCGAGCCTACAGCTCGCCATCTGAATCCTGCCGAGATGCAAGCGCCCCACCCGTTCCTACCGACCGACCCCTCGAAGCGAATCCAGTCGATCATGGTTTTCTATAGTGACAACAGCTACGAGCTTTTCACGCCTGCCCCTGTCCAATAAAAATCACGGGAATCTTTAAATATTGATGACGGTAGCCGGCGGCTACCGTCATTTTTTTACGACCACTTGATTTATGTGGGCGTAAAATTTACTATATTTGCAGCAATATTATATATAATTAATGTGAAACACTTCTTTTACAACGCCTATACCATGTATCGCGACGGCTTCAGGTCGATGACCATAGGTCGCAAACTGTGGTTGCTCATTTTTATCAAATTGGCTATCATATTCCTGATAATCAAGCTGTTTTTCTTTCCCGATAAACTTGCAACAGAATATGATACGGATGAGCAGCGGGCAATTGCCGTGAGAGAAGCCCTCACGTCCCCGGCTATGGACAAACAATCTAATTAATATATTAACCTTTAATACCTTAAACCCTATGAATGACATTGTAAGTGTGGTCGACTGGTCAAGGGCGCAATTTGCTCTGACCGCCATGTACCACTGGCTTTTTGTCCCTCTGACTCTGGGCCTTTCGGTTATTGTCGCCGTCATGGAGAGTATCTATGTGCGCACGGGCAACGAACGCTGGAAGGCGATAACTAAGTTCTGGATGACGCTTTTCGGCATCAACTTCGCCGTCGGTGTTGCCACCGGTATTATCCTGGAATTTGAATTCGGCACCAACTGGAGTAATTACAGCTGGTTTGTCGGCGATATCTTCGGCGCTCCGCTCGCTATCGAGGGCATCTTTGCTTTCTTCATGGAAGCGACCTTCGTGGCCGTGATGTTCTTCGGCTGGAACAAAGTGAGCAAAGGTTTCCACCTGGCATCGACATGGCTCGTCGCTGTGGGCGTCTCTCTCTCGGCCCTGTGGATTCTTGTTGCCAACGCTTGGATGCAGAATCCGGTCGGCATGGAATTTGATCCGGCTCAGATGCGCAATGTCATGAGCGACTTCTGCGAGGTTGCCTTCAATGCGGTTGCTATGAATAAATTTTTCCATGCAGTTGCAAGCGGCTGGACCCTGGCCGGTGCCTTCGTGATCGGCGTCAGCTCATGGATGTTGTGGCGTCGTCGTAATATCGACGCTATGCGCAGCTCTCTCGCTGTCGGCGCTTGGGTAGGCCTCGTCGGTATCGTTTTCACTATCTGGACCGGTGATGGTTCGGCTGTCGAGGTTGCCAAGGTTCAGCCCATGAAACTCGCTGCTATGGAAGCTCTCTACGATGGCAGTGTTGGCCAGGATCTCGTTGGCTTCGGTATCCTCAACCCAGACAAGAAACCCGGCGACAACCAGGAGGCCATCAAGTATGAGATTGCCATTCCTAAAGGCCTCTCGATACTCGCCAACCACGATGCTAACACCTTTGTCCCCGGTATTAATGACCTCATCGCAGGTGTTGCCCTCACCCCCGAAGGCGACACTATAAACACCGTTTCCTATGCCGAGCGCATTGAAGCCGGCAAGCGTGCCCGCATGGCGCTTCAGGCTTATAATGAGGCTGCCGCCGCCGGCGACTCGGCAGCAATGAAAGCTGCTGCGCTCGAGGTCAAGAAAGACTTCCGCTATTTCGGTTACGGCTACTTCGAAAAGCCCGAGGACGCTGTGCCTCCCGTGGGTCTCACATTCTATTCTTTCCGCATCATGGTTATGATAGGCGGTTTCCTCCTTCTTGTTTTCATCCTGGCAATCTGTGCCTGCGGCTGGAAGACCAAGTGGCTTGAGAAGCCCCTCGTTCACTGGGTAGGCATTATCACCCTTCCCCTCGCCTACATCTGCTCTGAAGCCGGTTGGATCGTGGCCGAGGTTGGCCGTCAGCCCTGGATTATTCAGGACCTCATGCCGACCGGGGTCGCTATCAGCGACGTCACATCGGGTGCCGTGCAGTTTACCTTCTGGCTCTTTGCAGTGCTCTTCACCGCTCTGCTTATTGCCGAAGTAAGCATCATGGTGCGATATATCAACCGCGAATCTAAGAAAAATATAACCGAAGCCTAATATAAAAAGTCATGACAGAATTAGAATTGCTTCAGGCCTATTGGTGGCTACTGATTGCCGTGCTGGGCGCGGCACTGGTGTTCATGCTCTTTGTACAGGGCGGCCAGACGATGCTTTATTGCAAAAATTCCGAGGCCGACCGTCAGGTGATGGTCAACTCGCTCGGGCGTAAATGGGAACTCACCTTCACCACGCTTGTTGTCTTTGGTGGAGCATTCTTCGCCTCCTTCCCCTTGTTTTACTCCACCAGCTTCGGCGGAGCCTACTGGTTATGGACAGCTATCCTGATAAGCTTCGTGCTCCAGGCCGTCAGTTATGAATTCCGTCGCAAGCGCGGCAATATTTACGGCACGATGACCTACGACGTTTTCCTCCTGATCAACGGTTTCTTCGGTTGTGTGCTGCTCGGCGTTGCCGTCGCTTCAATGTTCTTCGGCTGTGATTTCGAGGTTTCACGCGCCAACATCCTTGACCAGGGCTCTCCCGTCATTTCCCGCTGGGCTCCCAGCCGCGGACTTGAACTTATGACAGACTGGCGCTGCCTGCTGCTCGGCGTTGCAGTCTTTTTCCTTGCACGCACCCAGGCTGCACTTTACTTCATCAACAACATCCGAGCCGGTGAAGATTTTATTAAGCGCATGAAGAGCAAAGTGCTCGTCAACGGTGCAATCTTCGCTGTACTCTTTGTAGTCTTTGCAATTGTTCTCCTTCTTCAGACAGGCTATCAGGCTGGTCCCGATGGTAAGATCGAATCCGTTCCTTATCTTTATCTCCACAACCTCCTCGGAATGTGGTGGTGGGGAATTGCATTTGCCCTCGGTGTTGTCCTGGTGCTCTGGGGCATTGTTGCAGGAGCATTCCTGCCCACTCGCGGCGGCATCTGGTACAGCGGCATCGGCACCGTTCTCGTTGTCATTGCACTCTTTGCCATAGCCGGTTATAACGGAACTTGCTACCTTCCCTCGGTGACCCATCCCGAAAGCTCGCTTACGCTTGCCAACAGTTCTTCGTCGCTCTACACTCTCAAGACGATGAGCTGGGTGAGCATCGCGGTTCCTTTCGTTCTTGCCTACATCGTCTATGTATGGCGCAAGATGAACTTCGGCGGCCTCTCCGTCAAGGAAGTTGAAAACGATTCCCACCAATATTGATAATATGAGCGACTCGTATCTGACTCTCGCGTCGCCGTCCGAAGCGGTTTTCACGGAAAAGCGAAGCAAGTTTCTTGCCTTCGCTTTTCCGGCGAAGACTGCAGCGGAGGTGAAAGAGCAGGTTGACGCTCTGTCGCGCAAATTTTATGACGCCCGGCATGTATGCTGGGCCTATATGTTGGGATTTGAGCGCACCGATTTTCGTGCCAATGATAACGGCGAACCATCCGGAACAGCAGGGCGACCCATTCTTGGCCAAATTAATTCACTGGGGCTGACTGATGTCTGTGTTATCGTTGTCAGATACTTCGGCGGCATCAAACTGGGCACACCCGGCCTCATCGCTGCCTATCGCGAGGCTGCCCGTCTTGCCCTCGAAGCCGGAGAAATCGTGGAGCGTCATGTGACCGATATAATGGAATTCACTTACCCTTATGCGGTTATGAACGACGTGATGAAGGCAATCCGTCAGCCCGGTATCAAAGTTCTCGAGCAGACTTTTGACAACACCTGCATGGTGAAGCTGGAAGTATATCGCGATCTTGCACCAGCCACTAAAGGCGCGCTCGACAAAATCGACGGTCTCACATTCAGATAAATCATTATTTTTACATCAATTATAATTTTTAATGAACAGAATAAGCAGATTATTAACCATGAGCGCATCGGCTCTGTTATTGACGGCCTGCGGAGGCTCCGACGCTTCCGACGAGGCTCCTCTGATTGAAAAGCCTGAATACAAGAGTGCAAACGGTATTTTTGATATCGATGCACTCGAAGCTCTCGGACGCGTCTCCGCTCCGGCCGTGTCACCTGATGGATCCACGATTCTCTACTCGGTTTCTTACGAAAGTGTCGAGCAGAACAAATCAAACGCCGAACTGTGGCTGATGGATATCGACGGTAGCAACCAGCGTAGAATTACCAAAACATCCAAGAGTGAAAACGGAGCTACCTGGATCGACGGCGGAAAATCTATTGCCTTCCTTTATGAGGGCGAAGAAGGGACACCTCAAGTCTGGATCATGAATCCCGACGGCTCGGGACGCAAGCAGATTTCTCACCTTGAAGGCGGTGCCGGTGGTTTCCTTTTCTCGCCCGATGGCAGCAAAGTTGTGCTGATCGGAAATGTAAAATACAGCCGCACAGCAGCAGACCTCTATCCCGACCTTCCCAAAGCTACCGGCCGAGTAATCGACGACCTCATGTATAAGCACTGGGACGAATGGGTAACTGAGATTCCCCACCCCTTCATCGGCAACTACGACGGCAAGGAAATCACTGAACTCAAGGATATCATGGCCGATGAACCTTACGAATCCCCCATGAAGCCCTTCGGCGGAATCGAATCTTTTGCCTGGACTCCGGACGGTAAAGGTTTGGTATATACCTCCCGCAAGAAGACCGGTATGGAGTATGCAATCTCGACCAACAGCGATCTCTATCTCTACAATCTCGAAGACGGCACCACCCGCAACCTCACCGAAGGTATGATGGGCTACGACACATGTCCTTCATTCTCGCCCGACGGCCGCTATATGGCATGGCTCAGCATGGAGCGCGACGGCTATGAAGCCGACAAGAACCGACTCTTTGTCATGGACATGAAGTCAGGCGAAAAGCGCGATCTCACGACGGAATGGGATTATACTATCGACGAATTTGCCTGGAATCCTACGGGCAAGTCGATCTGGTTCATAGCTTCTCATCAGGGTGTATCACCTGTTTTTGAAATTGATGTAGACAGCTGCGCAGTGACAACCGTCGCCGAGGAAATGGCAGATTTCACCTCGCTTGCTCCCGTCGATGATAACCGACTTGTCACTATGAATCACTCGATGCTCCGTCCCAACGAAGTATTCATGGTAACCAAGGGCTCTCCTGTAGCTCAACTCACCGACGTCAACGGAGATATCTTCTCTCAACTGACTATGCCGACGGTTGAGAAACACTGGGTAACAACCACCGATGGCAAACAGATGCTAACCTGGGTCCTTCTCCCTCCCGGATTTGACGCTAACAAGAAATATCCTTCTATTTTCTATTGTCAGGGTGGCCCGCAGTCTGCCGTAAGCCAGATGTGGAGCTATCGCTGGAACTTTGCTTTGATGGCATCTAACGGTTATGTAGTTATCTGTCCTAACCGCCGCGGTGTCCCCGGTTTCGGTACTGAATGGGAGGAACAGATCTCTAAGGACTATCCCGGCCAGAACATGCGTGACTATCTGAGTGCAGTTGATTACATGAAGACAATGCCCTACATCGACGGTGACCGCATGGGTGCAACCGGTGCAAGTTATGGCGGCTTCTCAATCTACTGGCTCGCCGGTAACCACGACGGGCGCTTTGCTGCCCTGCTTGCTCATGCAGGTATCTTCAATACCGAGGCCCAGTACCTCGAGACTGAAGAAATGTGGTTTGCCAACTGGGATATGGGTGGTCCCTACTGGGATAAGAGCAATGAAGCTGCCCAGCGCACATTCGCTGCCTCTCCCCACCGCTTTGTGGACAAGTGGGATACACCTATCATGATTAGTCACGGCGAACTTGACTATCGTATCCTCGCATCTCAGGGCATGGCTGCCTTCAATGCTGCCCGCCTGCGCGGAATCCCTGCAGAAATGGTCATCTACCCCGACGAGAACCACTGGATCCTGAAGCCGCAGAATGCCGTCCTGTGGCAGCGACTCTTCTTCCGCTGGTTTGACAAGTGGCTGAAACAGTAAATAATTTCAGAGCATAATCAAAGCGGGTGTATCACTAAACTGGTCCACCCGCTTTGCATTTCATAGAAGGCCACTCCTACCGAGGCTATAGGAATTAAGGATGATTATCTTACATGCACTTATCTTATATAGATTGACATGGGGGTGCCATCGGCGTTGATTATATATACACCGGACCCGGGAAGCGAGAGTGTCTGTACCGACGATGCGGACAGTATCTCGACGCCGGACACATTGTAAACAACGACCTCTCGTGCCGTTCTGTCAAACGACACTTCACTGCCGATAACAGTCATCCGGATTGCTGAATTATCAGCAATTTCAACAATACTGCTTTCGTCACAATTGGCCAGCGCAGGCTGAGACTCGAAACCATAGCCATCATATACGCATACAGCATACCAGTACCCTTTGGTCTTATCAGTAGGCAGGCTATATGAGGGTGTATAAGTGATATCCACGAGATATTTTGCATCCAGACCGTCACCGTCGTAGGCCAACGCCGACTCATAATTCACATCTTTAGGAATTGAATATACCGTGTAGCGGATAATCGTGCGGCCTTTGCGATCGGCTGCATCCCAGGTAAGGGACCCGTCAGCATATTCAAGTGATGTTACCGAGGGATATGTGGGGCGTTTTTTCCAATCAACTACAGGCACCAATGATTTTGTGGCGTATCTGTTTTCGCCAAGATAATCGCCGAGTCCTGAATACATAGGACCATTGATCGACTGAGTGTTGTAGTAAATTTGTCCGGCCGAATTATTCAGAGTGTAATCGCGCGAAAAATCTACCTGGGCCGCTATCTCGCTCCATCCTGTTACATCGTTACCACCGAACTCGCTTGCGAGTTTGTAGCCAGCAATCGAGGTATAGCAGTGTCGGTCGAAATGCGCTGCTGCCATGTTCCACCACTCGCACAGAGGTTCATGGGGAGCGGTATTGTGGTTGCGGGCCCAATAAATCTGCGGGCTTATAAAGTCTATTGATCCGTCTGCGAGCCATGCCAGGCAGTCGGCATAAATCTTATCATACTGCCAGTCAGATGACTTAATATCAGGGGTCGGTAAGTTATACTCCGACGCCGAGTAATGACCTACGCCTGCCGGACCGATGCCGAAGCGAAGGTCGGGGCGCTCGGCTTGTATTTCGTCAAATACTTCTTTAACAAAGGTGTTTACGTTATTTCTACGCCAGTCATATAGACTCAGTTTTGTACCTGAAGTACGCCATGTTTCATAATCAGAACTGTCGCTGTCCTTGCCGTCAAGATGACCGGAGCCCACTTTTGCGCCGGGCATACCGGGCTGCGGATAGAAATAATCATCAAACAGCATACCGTCAATGTCGTAGTTGGTGTAAATCTCCTTGAACACATCGAGGCAGTGGCGGCGTGCCTCCTCATTTCCGGGGTTAAACATTCGCCACGATCCATACAGACCCCACATAATCCATCCCTTTTCAATCCACTCCTTATCCTGAGGTGTGTCAAATTCCAGGGAGCTTGCAGTTATGCGGAACGGGTTAAGCCATGCATAACATTCGAGGCCGCGTTTATGACATTCTTCAACGGCAAATGCCAAAGGATCCCAGCCCGGATCTTTGCCGCGCGTACCCGTAAAATCGCCGCTCCAGGGTTCGAGTGTTGAGTGGTAGTAGGCATCCGCATTAGGTCGTACATGGATGCACACGCCGGTGAAGTTTTGTCGCTTGAAATTGTCAAGGTAATTACACAACTCTTTCTGTTGCTCTTCCTTGTCATTTTTTGTTTTGGGCCAGTCGATACCCATACCGGCCATCCAGGCCGAACGGAACTCGCGTTTTGGAGACTCGGCCATTGATGAGAAAGCCAACATAGTGGCACAAAGCATTAGGAAAATTACTTTTTTCATAAGAATTAATAATTAAGGTATTTAAGCCCGGACGATTCATTTCGTACGGATATATTGATACAGAAACCCCGTTTGCCCGACTCATTGTCGTGCCCGCAAATATAACCATAAATTTTCAAAATCCAAATATTTACGCTCGATTTTTTTCTGAAAAGATACGAAATATATTCTTTTCCATGCCTTTTTTGTGACATTATGTCAGCCGTCAGAATATATTACTACATTACCCTATAGTTTAGAAAACATTTTGACGAACACTATCTAATCTAAATTATTGTTGCCCGATAAAAAGGTTAAAGAATTTTTCGTAATTTTACAAGGCTAATGTTATCCTTGCGAAAATGAAAATTGATCATGTAGCCTTATACGTTTTGGAGCTGGAGAAAGCCAAGGAATTTTTCACTCATTATTTCGGTGCCAGGTCCAATCAACTGTACCATAATCCCCGCACAGGATTAAAGACTTATTTTCTATCATTTGACAACGGTGCGCGATTAGAAATCATGCAACGACCCGAGGTAGCGGCATCACAATTTAATCAATATCGCACGGGATATATTCATGTCGCTTTCAAACTTGGTTCTAAAGAAGCCGTTGATCAACTCACGAAGCAGCTTGAATCAGACGGCTACAAAGTTATCAGCGGCCCCCGCACCACCGGTGACGGCTACTATGAAAGTTGCATAAAGGGCTTTGAGGACAACATCATAGAATTAACCGAGTGACTTCTGTGATGAATCAACTTTGGAAGCTCGGAAGATTTGCCAGCTGTTGAATAGATTCTGCCATATGGAATAAAATGCCAATCCAACTGATGCAATCGGATTCAGGAAAGTGTTCAGCATCCATATTCCCATAGCTGAATTCTTCTGTGCGAGCAATTGTCCGCCTGCAATGCGATCGTCGTATTTCCTTCCTATCACTCGACCAACAGAGAATTGAATAAAACAGATAATGAGCGATACGATGCCGAGCCACAAAACATTTTCACGACTCTCGCTCCAACGCATCACCACGAAATCCAGCGTCTGACCAATGGTGACAAACAGGGCGAATGCCCACAAGTAGAAGGACCAGCCCTTGTAGTTGGATAACACAGCGTTTACGGCCGGTAAAAACCTTTGCATCAACCACACGACAATAAATGGAAGTGCAATGATGACAGCTATTTTGGCAAATATCATCAGAAACATACTTCCGGTCGCCATCTGTGAATCTGATTCAGTGATAATAGAGATGTAAATCGGGGCGACAAGAGCTACCAGCAAGTTACCGACAATAGTATAAGTAGTGGTGCGCACAGGGTTAGCGCCAAGCATTGAGGCAACTACGGTAACCGATGAAGCAACCGGACACAACACACACATCATTGCACCCTGAGCAAGGATTTCATCAGCTAAAAACGCGCGAATGCACCAGTAAAGCCCAATGCTGAATACTGTCTGGAATGACGCAATCCAAAAGTCAAGCCTTGCCGGCCGCAAAGATGAAAGCTTTACACCTGAGAAGGTGAGCACAAGGATAGCAAAAATAACATAAGGGACAGTGCTTGATAATTCAGCACATAGCGTCCTAAGAAAATATCCTAAGACCAGAGCTACGGGGAGAACGAAACTTTTATATTTCTGCATGATGAGTTTTAATAACATCAATAACCATCGGATAGCATCGTGCATCGGCAGATGCCCAATCCAATTCCGCGAGTTCATCAGGATAGAGCCAATCGATTGCATTATGTTCCAAAGATTTAGGTAATGATGTACCGGCAAGCTGACATATACAGACGGTCATTCTGAGAATAAAGTCTGGATAATCATGTTCTATCTCAGGCAACAAAGAATCTACTACTACATCGCAGTCAAGCTCCTCACGGATTTCACGCTTTATTGCATCAATCGCTGTCTCGCCGGGTTCAATCTTTCCGCCGGGGAATTCCCATTTCAGCGACTTATATACCTTGTCGGAATGTGGACGCTGCGCAACAAGCACTTTACCGTTATTGATTACGGCTGCGCCGACCACATTGATTACTTTTTTCATAATAATATGATGCCTGAATATATTTGTAACCGCAGTAGCAGTTTACCGCGGTTACAAATTTAGATAAATATTCACAAAGCGATCAGTCGTCTTTACCTGAAACGATGCTTTCAAATGTTGAAGCTTCCTCTCCGCCGTTGATCACATATTCCTGGTAGTAAGATAGCAACAGAGTGGTGAGCGGCAGGGCGATAATCATACCGATCAGACCGAGCAAAGTGCCCCAGACTGAGAGCGATAACAGGATAATGGCAGGATTGAGTCCGAGAGCCTTACCCATAATCTTAGGCGTGAGAATATAATCACATATACACTGGCTCACGAGATAGACGAGACCACACTGGCCTACCAAAGACCAGAAAGAGCCGCCGTCGCTCATGGATGAAATATAGCAGACGATAATTACCGGAATCAGTGTAACATACTGGAAATAGGGTATCAGATACAAAACACCGACAAGAACACCTAAAACTATCGAAAGGGGTATTCCGACGATCGAGAATCCAATGCAATAAAATACAGCCGCACAGAGGGCAATGACTGCCTGTGAACGGAAGTAGCGGTTCATGCTGTACTTTATGTCATCGCCCACCTTATAGGCTATCGGACGGTATTTCGGCGGTACAAGTAATCGGAATCCCTTCATAAGGTGCTTGTAATCCAGTAACACAAATATAACATAAATAAATGTGAGCAACCACTCGATAGTGTGCAGGAGGAAAGAGATGGTTTCCGATATCAACGATGTTCCTTTATCAAAGAAACTCTGGAAGTGCCCTTCCTCGATAAGCTGCATGAAGTTGCTGTAATTAAACTTGCTGCGGATGAATGCGTCAAGCTGCTCGGGCATATAGGGTATCACCGAGGAACTGTCATCACTTTTTTTAATCATCCGGCCGAGTTCGTCGACCTCATCAACAACCATAGGGATAAAGAAATAGCATATAAGCCCTATGATGAGAGTAACCTCAAAGAGAGTAATGAATATCGCGAGTCCGCGGCCTTTGAGACGCAACAACTTGCGGGTATATTCGACAATAGGCTCGAGGATGTAAGCGATAAGACATGCGAGACAGAACGGTAGAAGCACATTGCGCAGGGTATTGATCAACCACACGACTGCGGCAAAAACAAGGCAGCCGAAGATGATACGTACCACGCGGTCAAATGTAAACGGACGACTATGAGTGGTCATAAGATTAAAAATGTGTTTTACAGGTTATAACGGCGGGATAGTTCGTTAAGAATTCTTTTAGCTTTTTCGTCGGTAGCCTGATCAGTGGACTCGGCAAAGCTCTCGCGTGCCGGAATCTTGACCTTGGTTCCGGGGGCAATTTTATTGGGATCCTTTAGTTGAGGGTTAGCCTGGAAGATAAAGACCCAATAAGCTTTCTTGCCATAATGATCGCGGGCCATGGTCGTGAGGTAGCGTGAACGCGTGACTGTGTCATATACGGGCTCTGCTGCAGCTGAAGCCGCCGGTTGTTCCTGAGAAACAGAAGCGGTTACTTCCTGTTGAGTGGCCGAGGGTGTCTCGGCTGCAGCTCCATCGGCAACAGTTGTTTCTTTCACAACAGAATCATCGCCATCAACAAGCTCCTCATCTGATAATAGCGACACAGTTTCAACGCTCTCAACAGTCATGTCATCGTTAATAGTATATTGTGACATATACTTTCCGGCAAAGAATCCGCCGACAAGTCCTAAAACAAGTCCGGCAAGGATACCAATGAGCAGCCACAGGACATTAGCACCCTTCTTCTCCACATAAACAATTTCGGGGGGTTCAGACTCATAGAATTCCTGTTGATTTTCCTGTTCATGGACCGGTTGAGGTGATTCCTCGGGGGCTTCAATAGGCTCCGGAGTAGCTTCCGGAACAACACGCACCTCCGGTTCAGAAACAGGTTCAGGCTCCGGCTCAGGTGC
>CAYVTB010000006.1:27685-31881 GCA_964454365.1 uncultured Bacteroides sp.
CCGGAACAACACGCACCTCCGGTTCAGAAACAGGTTCAGGCTCCGGCTCAGGTGCTGGTTGAGGCTCAGGTGCCGGTTCAGGCTCGGGCTCCGGTTGAGGTGCGGGTTCAGGAGTGTCAGGAACAACCGGAGCATCAACGGCTTCTATCGCAGGTTGAGGCTGCTCCGCAAGCATCTCGGGGGTCACACCGTCGTTAAGCTCGGTCGGCGAGAATGCCGCAAAGGGTTCGTTGGCAACGGCAGCCAGCGTTTCATCCGGTCGGAACATGATTGGCTCAGAGGGATCATCGGAAGGACGAAATTCCCCTACTCCCTTAATAACCACAGTTTCACCTTCCAGAAGAGATTCCTCGACAAGACCGAACAAATGGTGCAGAAAACGACGTGCTTCAGCGGGTTCACAACCGGCCTCGGCAGCCAATCTGGCTATTAATTTGGGCAGATTGATTGATTCATTCATGACTGTTGAGTTTTTTGCGCAGCATCGCTGCCGGGTGAAATTCTACGGAAATCTGTGGAGGCAACAGCAGGCGTTTACCACTGACGCGGTCAACGACAATCTCCTCGTCGGTCTTGACTGGGATAAAAGAGCCAAATGAAGGCACTGCCACAGCGGTGAGCGATTTGGAGGCATCACGCAATATTGCCGCGAAAGCTTCGGTAAGCGCGGCAGTGTGACGCTGGTTATCGCCCAAGGTAGCTGCAAGCTTATTATTGAAAGTTTTAGCATCCATTCTTATATAGAGATTTGGGGAGTATGGACTGTAATGATATCTTTAAACGATGAGGAATATAGGCGCGACCGCCGCTCTGATCTTGCGAGGGCTTCCACAGGGCTATATGCCGCAATGTGGACACGGTCGTGGGCAATCGAATCGGAATTGAGGCTATCGAGAACCGACATGAGACGTCGACGTCGATCGCGGTCGGCAGGATTCACGAAAAGGGATCGTGGCACAGCGTCCTCTGCCACAATCTCGGTAATCATGATACCCGCTTTCTTATAAGCGTATCCGCGCCGGAAGATAGACTTGAGACATTCCACAGCGGTATCTGTTATAGCCATGGTATCAGAGGTGGCTTCTGACAATTGTCTCCCCGTGGAATTGAAGTACTGAGCCACGTCCTCGCGAAACGCATTGGTGTGAATAAAAACCGAAAGGGAGACCGCGGCCAGATGACGCTCCCTCAACTTGCGCGATACGATAGTCGCAAAGAGGGCTATTGCCTGCCGCATCGAGTCAAAATCGGTCAACATTGTACCGAAAGAGCGCGAACAACACAACTGTTTACGCTGCGGTTCAACGGTTTCCATCTCTATACAAGGATTGCCGTTGAGTTCGCGCCATGTGCGTTGCCCCACGATATTGAAATGCCGTTCAACCTGATCCAGAGGCATATCTGCAAAGTCGAGCGCCGTATCCACGCCAATCTGACGCAACCGCCTTGCAAGACGTCTTCCGACTCCCCATACACCTTCAATCGCGGTGAGGGACAAGGCTTTGCGACGTGCAGTCTCGTCAGCAATTATGCATGATCCGTGGTATCCGGGATACTTTTTTGCAAAATGTGCCGCTATCTTGGCCAAAGTTTTATCCGGGGCTATTCCGATAGAAGTTGGAATACCGGTGTCGCGGCGCACCCGGTGCACAATCCGTCGCCCGATCTCGGGCAGATCCTCGGTGGGCCAGCCATCAAGAATCATGAAAGCTTCATCGATAGAATAGATCTCTATATCCGGGACAATTGACGACAGAGTCGCCATCACGCGCGATGACATGTCTCCATAGAGCCGGTGGTTTCCCGAGAGGACCTCGACACCGTTCCTGTCACAGATATGACGTACTTTAAAATAAGGGTCACCGCGTTTCAGCCCCAGGGCCTTGGCTTCATTGGAAAGTGCGACGATGCAACCGTCGTTATTGGACAGGACAGCAACAGGCTTTTCACGCAAGCGCGGCTGAAAGACACGCTCGCATGAAACGAAAAAGTTATTGCAGTCGATAAGTCCTGTCATTACCGGTTAGTTATAGTTTCAGGCGAGGTTGGCGGCGATGCTGTTTGATGGTATATGTAACCACGCCCCAGACTTCAAAACGATTCTCCGGCGTAACAAGAATAGGATCAAAGCGCTCGTTGGACGGCACGAGCCACACCTGTCCCTGGCGCAGCGAGATACGCTTTAGCGTAAATTCGCCGTCGAGACAGCATACAGCCAGCTCGCCGTCTGAGGGTTCAATGGATCGGTCGATTACAAGTATATCTCCCGGTTCGATACCTTCATCAATCATCGAATCGCCCGACACGCGGCCATAGAAGGTCGCCGCCGGGTGGTGAATGAGTTCATGGTTAAGGTCTATGGTCTCGGATATAAAGTCCTGGGCCGGCGACGGGAAGCCGGCCTGGATTCCCTGGTCGGCAAAGGGCAACGGCATGTGGCTCGAGACGTCGGGAGTATATATGTCAATCGTGACTTGTGTCTTTAACATTGCGGCAGAGTGATAAGAGAGAGAAATAATAGCGGGCGGGCTCAGTCGAAAAGCTCTTCACGCAAGGCATAACGCGGACGTTGCTTCACCTCGACATATATTTTGCCGATATATTCACCGACGATGCCGATAGCCATGAGTATTAGCGAACCGAGGAACCACACCGAAAGAATAAGCGAAGTCCAGCCCGAGACGGCCACTCCGGCGATATATGACACCAGTGCCCAGACGGCGATAATAATATCTATAAGCATCAGTATCAGGCCGATAATGAATATCAATGTCATTGGACGTGCCGTGAACGATGTGATGCCGTCGGCAGCTAAGGCAAGCAGGCGCGCGAAGTTGTATTTTGACTCGCCGGCCGTGCGCACTCCACGCGGATAGGTTACCACGGCCGTGCGGTCGCTGAGCTGGGAAATTATTCCCCTCAGATAGATCGCGCGCTCGCCATAGGCGCCCAGCATGTGCAGGGCGCTGTTGCTCATAAGCCTATACTCGGCGTGGTTGCTGAGAATCTTCACGCCCATCGCCCGCTGAAACTTGTAGAACGTCATTGCGGGGACACGCTTGGTCCAGGAATCCTTCTCGCGGGACGAGCGCTGCCCGAGCACCACTTCGGCGCCTTTATTATATGCCTCGATCATGGATGCCATTGCCTCGGGATCATCCTGAAGATCGGCGTCCATGGTGATACAGATGTCACAGCGGTCGGTGACTGCCTCCATGCCTGCTATAAGTGCGGCCTGCTGCCCCCGGTTGTGAGCCAAGGAAATACCTTTCACCCGGGGATTAGCGGCGTGCATGGATTTAATAAGCTGCCAGGTGTCGTCACTGCTGCCGTCATCGACGAGCATCACATATGAATCCCCGGCCACCAGGCCGCGGGCCACCAGTGAATCCAGGTGGCCCATGACGACCTCAATGGTATGCGGGAGCATTGCCTGCTCGTTGAAGCAAGGAATGACGATAGCCAGGCGCGGTGCAGTCATCGCGAAAGCGCTTTAATAGGAGCGGGCAATGATGACGCGACGCTTGGAAGGCTTGCCGGTGACCATGCACACACCTTCTTCCTCCTCGCCGTCGAGGGGGATGCAGCGGATGGTTGCCTTGGTCTCCTCCTTGATGCGCTCCTCGGTCTCGGTGGTTCCGTCCCAGTGGCAGAGGAAGAAGCCGCCGTCCTCGATTTTCTCCTTGAATTCATCGTAGGAATCGACCTTGATGATGCGGCTGTCGCGCATCTTGAGAGCTTTCTGATAGATATTTTCCTGAATTTCCTCAAGAAGCGAAGCTACGGAATCGGCGATACCGTCGATGTCCATAACAGATTTTTCGAGGGTGTCGCGGCGCATAACCTCGACGGTTCCGTTCTCGATGTCGCGGGCACCGATAGCGAGGCGCACGGGCACGCCCTTGAGTTCGTAGTCGGCAAACTTGAAGCCCGGGCGACGCTTGTCGTCATCGTCATACTTGACGCTGATACCCAGCTGGGCGAAGCGTTCCACGATGGGAAGCACGCGCTCGCTGATTGCTGCAAGCTGCTCGGCATTCTTGAAGATAGGAACGATAACGACCTGGATGGGTGCAAGATGGGGAGGAAGCACGAGTCCGTTATCATCACTGTGGGCCATGATGAGAGCACCCATGAGACGGGTTGAAACGCCCCAGGAGTTAGCCCATACATATTCGGGCTTGTTTTCCTTATTT
>CAYVTB010000007.1:0-6912 GCA_964454365.1 uncultured Bacteroides sp.
CGGTGTGATCGGTTCGGCTGTTGCTGCCGGTGTGCTCCTCGGCTTCCTCGCCTGATAGAATTTGACATAAATAATTCTTTGAAAAGTCCGCTCCGGAACAGTCCCGGAGCGGACTTTTCATTTTTATTATAATAAATGTGACGGCGGCTCAACAAAACCGTTACCCGGCGTGTTATTTCTTTACATGCGCAGAAGGCCGCCTGTAAACCCTGAAATATGCTCCGTGGAGCGATGAACAAAAAAATCTATCCGTCGAAACAATGATCACTAAAGAAGTAATTCGCACCCTATACAAGAAATATCCCCGTCGCGCCAAAAGCTTCGACGACCTCGACATAGCGCTGCTCTTCGAGACCGTCGGGCAGATGCACAACATCAACATCGACATCGACACAAACACCCTTTCGATCGGTAGTATTGATCCCAAATCAGTGTTCCACACCATCCCGCTGTCCCATGTGCACGCCTTCGTCCCTTTTGAGGAATGGACAGCCGTCGTGCTCCACTCGTCGATTGTTTTCCTCAACCGCCGCAACGCCACGGTGTCGGTTCATCTGAAGCCCGTTTCACCCACTATCACCGACCGGCTCAAGGGCGTTTTCAACCGCGACTGAAGAATTTGATACAAAAAGATATTGTCAAGGCTCCCGATTCATTTCAGGGAGCCTTTATCATTTCCGCGGCAAAGAATAAAAGAAATATTTGGAACGGACGGCAATTATTGCTATATTTGCGAAATTAAAAATGTGAACATAACACGAATATTAAGTAATGGCAAAAGTAAAAGGAGCCGTCACTATCGATGAAAAGCGTTGCAAAGGTTGCGACCTCTGCGTAGTAGCTTGTCCCACCGACGTGCTGGCGCTCCAACCCAAGGAAGTGAACGACCGTGGCTACCATTATGCCTACACCGTGCGGCCCGACGATTGCATCGGCTGTGCCTCTTGTGCACTCGTGTGCCCCGACGGATGTATCGAGGTGTACCGTGTCGTCAACAAAGAATAATACATCTCTCCTCTACAACGACCTAACATGGAAGAAGAAACAAGATTGATGAAGGGCAATGAAGCCATCGCACACGCCGCTATCCGCTACGGCGTCGACGGCTATTTCGGCTATCCGATCACACCCCAGTCGGAAGTGCTCGAAACCCTTGAAGATGAAATGCCGTGGGAGACCACCGGCATGGTAGTGCTCCAGGCCGAGAGCGAGGTGGCCGCGATCAACATGGTCTATGGCGGCGCAGCCTCGGGCAAAGCCGTGATGACCTCCTCGTCGTCACCCGGCGTGAGCCTCAAGCAGGAAGGTATCAGCTATATTGCAGCCAGCGAACTGCCGGCGCTGATTGTCAACGTGATGCGTGGCGGTCCCGGCCTCGGAACAATTCAGCCCTCGCAGGCCGACTATTTCCAGGCCACCAAGGGCGGCGGCCACGGCGACTATCACCTGATCGTTCTCGCTCCTGCCACGGTGCAGGAAATGGCCGACTTTGTCGGTCTCGGCTTTGATCTCGCTTTCAAGTACCGCACCCCCGCCATGATTCTTGCCGACGGCATCGTTGGCCAGATGATGGAAAAGGTAGTGTTGCCGCCTTTCCGTCCCCGCCGCACCGACGAGGAAATCGCCAAGCAGTGCCCCTGGGCTGTTACAGGCAAGAACGGTCGAGGCCACCGCAACATCGTAACATCCCTCGAGCTGGAATCGCCTGCTATGGAGCAGAACAACCTGCGTTTCCAGCGCACATATGATGAGATCCGCCGCAACGAAGTGAGGTTCGCCGAATACTATACCGAGGATGCCGAGTATCTTATCGTAGCCTTCGGTTCTGTTGCCCGCATCTGCCTCAAAGCTATCGAAGACGCCCGCGCCGAGGGTATCAAGATCGGTATGATACGCCCCATCACCGTGTGGCCGTTCCCGACCGACGCCCTCGCTGCCATGGCCGACAAGGTCAAGGGCATGCTTGTCGTGGAGCTCAATGCAGGTCAGATGATCGAAGACGTGCGCCTGGCGGTCAACGGCAAGATTCCCGTTTATCACTTCGGTCGCATGGGCGGCATGATTCCCAATCCCGGCGAGGTGCTCGACGCGCTGCGCAAGGACTTTCCCGAACTAAGCAAATGACCCGGCCATGAATAAAGAAGACATTATAAAACCTGAGAATAAAGTCTACGCACGTCCGCGGTTGCTTGACGAGCGCAACACTCACTACTGCCCCGGCTGCTCTCATGGCGTCGTACACCGCATCATCGCGGAGCTTATCGACGAAATGGGTCTCGAGGACAAGAGTATCGGCGTCGCTCCCGTCGGATGCGCGGTATTTGCCTATAACTATATTGATATCGACTGGGTCGAGGCTGCCCACGGCCGCGCTCCCGCTGTTGCCACCGCGCTGAGCCGCCTCAACCCCGGGCGCCTCGTGTTCTCCTATCAGGGCGACGGCGACCTTGCCGCTATCGGCACCGCCGAGACTATCCACGCTGCCAACCGCGGCGAGAATATCGCGATAATCTTTATCAACAACGGTATCTATGGCATGACCGGTGGCCAGATGGCTCCCACCACGCTGCTGGGCATGAAGACAGCCACTACGCCCTATGGTCGCCGTGCCGATCTCAACGGTTATCCCCTGCGCATCACGGAGCTGCTCGCCCCGCTCGACGGTACATGTTACGTCACCCGCCAGGCCGTGCACACTCCCGCCGCTGTCCGCAAAGCCAAGGCTGCCATCAAGAAAGCCTTTGAAAACGCTCTTGCCGGCAAGGGTACATCTGTTGTTGAAATTGTTTCCACCTGCAACTCGGGCTGGAAGATGACTCCCGCAAAGTCCAATGAGTGGATGGTAGAGCACATGTTTGAACGCTACCCCCTCGGTGACCTTAAAAATGTCTGAACCACTATGAAAGAAGAAATTATTATAGCAGGATTCGGAGGCCAGGGTGTGCTGTCCATGGGCAAGATACTCGCCTATGCCGGCCTGATGAACGACCTTGAAGTCACCTGGATGCCCGCCTACGGTCCTGAACAGCGCGGCGGCACGGCTAATGTGACCGTTATCCTCAGCGACAGCCCGATCAGTTCGCCCGTTCTTGATACTTATGACACCGCGGTGATTCTCAACCAGCAGAGCCTCGACAAGTTTGAGAGCAAGGTAAAACCCGGCGGCACGCTGATTTACGATCCTTCGGGTATCCATCATCCCCCGACACGCACCGATATCACTGTTGTGCCGGTCGATGCGCTCGAGGCCACCCTTGAACTCAAGAATGCCAAGACCTACAACATGGTCCTGCTCGGTTCGCTCTTGGAGTTGCGTCCCGTCGTCACCACCGAGGCAGTTGTAAAAGCCCTCCGCAAAACTCTTCCCGAGCGTCACCACCACCTCATTGAGCTCAACGAGAAGGCGATTGAAAAGGGCCGCTCATTGGTAAAGTAATTAAAGCCGATTCATAACAGAAGCTGCGCAGCGATATCCGCCGCGCAGCTTTTTTATTCACAGATTATTATGCTTTAGAAGTTGAAATAGATGAAGGGGGTGACCGACTCGCTGCGCAGCTCGATTACAAGCTGGACCGTCACGAGGAACACGACAAGTTTCACGATCCACGGCGAGAGGACAAAGCGGGTGCCCATGCGGTGCCAGAATCTCGCCGGCAGGCAGTGGGAGCCTATGATAACCAGCATCAGGATTAGCCACAGCATGCGGGCAGCGGCAAATGGAACGGCATAGGAAAGGTCGAAATTTCTGAAGACCGAGCCTATGACCGTCACTGCGTCGCCCCAGGAGTCAGCACGGAAAAACACCCACATCGCCATGACGAAAGCCATCGTGATGAACCACGATATAGCCTTGACCGGCCATGAATCTCCGCACTTTCTGAGCCACGGCTTGCTCGCCTTGTGGACCGCGAGCCCCGCGCCGTGCATGGCACCCCAGAAGACAAATCTCCAGGCCGCTCCGTGCCACAGACCTCCGACAAGCATGGTGATGAAATTGTTGACATAGGTGCGCCGCGTTCCCTTGCGGTTTCCCCCGAGGGGTATATAGACATAGTCACGCAGCCAGGTCGAGAGAGAAATGTGCCAGCGGCGCCAGAAGTCCGTGAGGTTGCTGGCTTTGTAGGGGAAATGGAAATTCTCGGCGAGATGGAAACCCATTATCAGCGCGAGGCCTATCGCCATGTCGGAATATCCCGAGAAGTCACAGTAGATCTGCATCGTGTATCCTATGATTCCCATCAGTGTCTCGAAGCCCGTGTAGCCGCCTGGAGTCTGGAAAATCAGGTCGTTGTACTGCGCGATATAGTCGGCTATCACGGCCTTCTTGATGATACCGCAGATGATGAGCCACAGGCCCAACCACATCTGACGCCGCGTTGCATGGTTGCGACGCTCAAGTTGAGGCAGAAAGTAATCGGCCCTGACGATAGGACCGGCCACGAGCGCGGGAAAGAACGACAGGAAGAACAGATATTCGAGCCAAGTGCGTGTAGGGGCAACGCGGCCCTTGTAGACATCTACGATATAGCTCACGCTCTGGAAAGTATAGAACGAGATGCCTACTGGCAGGATGAGGTCAAGAGGCTGGAAATTGCCCTGGACCATTGCGTTGATGTTCCAGAGGAAAAAGTTGGCATACTTGAAATAGCCCAGAATGCCGAGTGACGTGCACAGCGAGGCAGCGACACACCAGCGGCGCCCGGTCCTTGATTTCTGTTTAACCAGCACGCGCGACAGGATCCAGTCGACGAGCGACGTGCCGAGCAGCAGCCCGACGAACCATCCGCTTGACTTATAATAAAAGTACAGGCTGAAAAGGATTACAAAGAGGATCATCTGCCACTTGCGGCCCCTCACGAGAGCGTAGACAGGCAGAAACAGAAGGAACAGGGCCCAGAAAGTGCCGCTTGAGAACAGCATGGGTTCCCCGGGAATAAATTTAAGCGCGTCGGCGACGTTATTGGCTATGTCCGGGAAATGCATGGCCTATTGTTCGCTGGGCTGATGGATAAAGACTCGCGCTGCCGAGGCCGTGGTGGCATCGGGCTTGTCAAGTTTGAACGGCCGCGGGTAATTCTCGCCCATCCAGCGAACCACCGAGTCCATCCACAGCACGGCCGACGAGCGGGTAGGGTGGGCGCCGTCTTTGCTGCGTTCAAATGTCATGCCGTCGCTGAGGAAAAACGAGCCGGGCGCAGCGTGAGCCGCGATAAGCTTGTTGATGCCGGTGTCGGGTTTCCAGTTGGGCGGCCCTATCCACAGATAGGGAATATCACCGACATCGGCCAGAATTTTTTTCACATACGGGGCACGCTTGGTGATGATATCCTTGACAAACAGCTCGTTGGCGCCGAGTGAGATAAAAATGAAGTCAGGATGAATCTTTTCGATATAGGAAGCGAGCTTGTCCGAGCGGCCCCACACTTCGCTTGTCGAGCTGTACCAGATGACCGAGTAGAGAGTGTGCCCGTTGTGACGCGCATAGGCGGCAAGTCGCGGCGACAGTCCTTCAAGCATTGAGTCGCCGATAAACAGCAGAGTCTTCGGCATTGTGTCGACTTCGACAGGCTCGGCAGCAAGTGCCTGGTCAAAAATGGAATCAGCCTCCACAGGCTGGACAAGAGGATTTTCCGGGAGATCTTCTCGCGGAGCCGTGAGAGCCGACGCGAGTCCGGAGTCACGCAGTTCGTAGGAGCCTATGCTCACCGGGCTGAACGCCGACAGCAGCCCGACGGCTATAAAAGCGGCCAGGAGCAGGAGCCATATCCCTATGTAATTGCGTTTCATCGGTTTTTCAATAAATTACGCGGTATTCGCCGTTGCGTCCCGGGCCCACATGATAGATTTGCAGGCCGTAGCCTTTCTCGGCTGCTTCCCCCGATACCGGAGAGCCCGGCAAGGAAAAGACTTCATAGGTGCTGTGGCATTTGATGCACTCGGCCAGGCCGTTTTCGTTGATGAAAACGGTGATATCGCGGCGACATTCCACCGGGCAAGCCATGTCATAGGCTATCTCATCGCCGATATATGTCGTGCAGACGAGGAGCCCGCCGAGACCTGTCATTGAGGAGGCGATGTAGGGGAAATCGGCGGGGATGCGGTCGGGGCGGTTGAAGACTCGCCAGTCTCCTGCTCCGGTAGGGCCGTAGGTCACCCATTCAGCCTGCGTGCGGAAAAGCAGGTTGGCGACGGCGCCGGTAAGGCGCTTGTTGTCGACATGGTGGCAGGAGACGCTCGCAAGGGAGAGAGCGCCCGGGACAACGGCCGCCACGGCGGCTTTTAAAGCCTTTTTCAGCATAGGCGCTCAGGCAAGTTTCTGCATCAGGCCGCTGAACTGGTCGACAGCCTTCTGCATGGCACCGCCGACCATCGATTTCAGGAACGGCGGTATATCGACTTCCATGTTTGTGGTCAGCTCGGTCGACTCGGCTGTCAAGGGCTCCAGCTTGATAACCAGTTTCAGGGGCACGGGAGAGCCCACGGCGTTGAACGTGATGTGGTCATCGGCGCGTTCAACAATCGAGAACTTGATCTGACCAACCTGAGGCGTGTTGAGGATAATGTTGTCCTTGTCGAGAGACACGTCGCCGATCTTGGCGCGCTGATCCTCGGGAAGGTGATCCATGACTTCCTGCAGGCGTGAAAGGTCGTTGAATTTCTCGACGATATCCGCTGCCGGTTTATCTATAGTGACGGCTTTACTTGTAAATGTTGCCATTGTGTTGGTGTTGTTTTAGAGATTTGTCTTGCGGGAAGCCGGGGTCCAGTTGGCGGGATCCTGGCGCCATTCCTGCAGGGTAGCCACATCGCTGCTGTGGATATATTCAGTGGCGAGGGCCGATTCGATCATGGCGTTGTAGTTGCTCAGGGTGAGCAGCTTCACGCCGGCCTTGCGGAAGTTTTCTTCTGCTA
>CAYVTB010000007.1:7012-31791 GCA_964454365.1 uncultured Bacteroides sp.
TAGTTGCTCAGGGTGAGCAGCTTCACGCCGGCCTTGCGGAAGTTTTCTTCTGCTACGGGGAAACCGTAGGTGAACAGGGCTACCATGCCGATAACCTCGGCGCCGGCTGCGCGGATGGCCTCAACAGCCTTGAGCGAGGAGTGACCGGTCGAGATGAGGTCTTCAATAACGACTACCTTCTGGCCGGGCTTGAGGTTGCCTTCGATAAGGTTTTCGAGACCGTGGTCCTTGGGAGTGGAGCGTACATAGATATAGGGAAGCCCGAGGGTATCGGCTACAAGAGCGCCCTGGGCAATAGCACCGGTTGCGACGCCGGCAACTACTTCAGCCTCCTTGAAAGACTCCATGATCATGCGTGTCAGCTCAACCTTGATGAACGTTCTGATCTCGGGATAGGAGAGCGTCTTGCGGTTGTCGGTATAGATGGGCGAGTTCCAGCCTGAGGCCCATGTGAAGGGATTATCGACCTGGAGGATAATTGCGCTGATTTTCAGTAATTTCTCAGCAAGAAGACGTTCTACCTTTTTCATATTCGAGTGTTTGCTATATTAGTGCTGTATTATATGTGCAAAGATACGAAAATATTGGCGTTTTGCACATGTTAAAAATGCTAAACGAGGGCATCAGTACCAGGTCACGCCGTTGGCCATCGAGGATCGCTTGTCATACTTGAGGTCGCTCAGCATGGCCGACTTGACGGCGATGTTGAACGTATAGCTCTTGTAAGGCCCTACGGGAACGAAACTTGCACGCATCGAGAAGCAATGCAGGTAGCGCGATATGTTGAAGTTCATGTAGGCCAGGCGATGGGTATCGAAGTTGTAGGACGCCGTGAAACTGAAATTCCAGTTGGGAGTCGGCTTTATATTGCCCGATAGACTCAGATTCTGGGTAATACGAGGGTCATACTCGAGCTTCTCCTTATTGAACGAGCCGTAGGCATAGGCGATCGAGTAGTTGAACGTGAGGCTCCAGGGGACTTTCCATCTCACATATCCGTCGGCATCCAGATCATAGTCTCCGGTGCCGCTACTCTCGTCGGTCAGGGAGTCCTCGATGTCGCGGTCGTGCTGCGCGCCGCTCAGGGGAGCTCCGTCCTGCTTGCCCGAGTCGTTTCCTCCTTTATTCTTGCGCCGGAAGGTATCGTTGTTGAAGGTATAGGAAAACGAGGTGCCCGTGCTCGAGAGGCGCCCGATGCCTTTACCCGCTTTCCAGCGCGGAATGTTAACGCGCACGGGTTGACCGGCCGCGTTGAGCTGATAGGTATAGACGTCCCACACGGCTGACAGGTTGAGGTTGAAGCCTTTAGTGAGGCGCAGCAGGATTGAGGTGTTGAGGTTGGACCAGTTGAGGGAGTCGGCGGCGAAGTTATAGCTTTCTCCGATACTGAGGTTCTCGATAAGGGAAATTTTCTTCTCTCCGACCGAGTCGTTGGAATGAACCTTCATTTCCAGGTTGTTGGCCAGCTGGAACGAGAGGATGCCCGAGCGGCCTTCCGAGGGCACGCCGAAGAGCGAGTTGGGGAAGCGGTTGTAGCGTTTGGTGACAAGCTGCCCGTTGGCGTCGGGGTACTCATACTGTCCGTAGTAGCCGAAGAAACTCGAGCCGAAGTTAGGTGCACCGCTGAATGTTACCGTCGGGGTCATCACATGGCGTATCATCTTGATATAGCGCTTCAGAGGACCTATAGGGCGCCAGAACCCGTAGATTTTGGTATCCATTGACACCGATGCCTGAAAGTCGTAGACATTATAGAGGCTGTAGGCGGTGTCGGCGATTTCAGCTGCCGCATTGGGGTCCCAGCGGCGGTCGACACGCGTGGTGTACATGCGGTCGGTGATATTGATGCTCGGCGTGATGTTCAGCACGTTGAATGCGTTGAACGTTGCTGATATAGGAATGTTGTGACGCATGCCGTTGCGCCAATCCTTGATGAGACTTTTCTTGAAGAAGACGTTCTGCTTGGCGGTCAGTGAATTCTGGAACTGACCTGAGTAGCTGAGGCGAATCTTTTCATACCACTTCTCGCTTCCGACCGGTTTTTTACGCTTGAAGGGTGCAATCTGGCTCAGGGTCACGGTGAAGTTAGGGAACGACACCGTGAGCGTGGAGTCCTGGGTGCGCTGCGACACGTTCATTGTAGTCGACAGAGACCACTTGGTGCCGGGGAAGCGGTAGGTCATGTTGACGGTCGAGCTCTTGGTGTTCTCCGTGAAGCCGCTCGAATAGTAGGAATTGAGGTCGTTGCGAGAGTAGCCGGCGGTCGTGAAGTTGACGCTTGCCGATAGGCTCATGTTAGGATTGGCCTTCGAGTCCTGGGTGTGGCTCCACAGTACCTGGAAGTTGGTCTGCGCCGAGTAGTCGGGCGAACCTTTCTCGCCGTAGATTGATTTCAGGTAAGAGATGTTGAAGTTGCCCGAGAACTTGTAACGGCGGGCATAGGTCGAGGTTGCTGCGATACCCCACGAGCCTTTGGTATAAAGCTCGCCGGTGAGGGCGAGGTCTATGTTGTCGTTGATTGCAAAGTAGTAGCCGCCTTCGCGCAGATAGAAGCCGCGCTGGTAGTCGTCGCCGAAGGAAGGGAAGATGATACCCGACGAATACTCCTCGTTGAAGGGGAAGTAACCGAAGGGCACTGCAAGTGGCAGGGGCAGTCCCGCCAGCACCATCCAAGCCGGGCCGGTGACGACGTCGCGTCCGGGGCGCATCTTGCCGCGCGAGATGTTGAAGTAGAAGTGGGGGCACTCGTGGTCGCTGCAGGTGGTGTAGCGGCCGTTGACGATGTAAAAGTTGCCGTCGTCGTCGCGCTTGGTTGTTCCGCCGGTGAGGAAGCCTTCGCCCTGCTCGGTAACGACGTTGGTTATAAAGCCTTTCCCGGTCTGGAAATTATAGCGCATGGTCCCGGCCTCGTAGGATTGCTGGCCTTCGCTGAAGACGGGGGAGCCCTGGATGTCGCCAACGGTGTCGGGGGCGCCTATGGCATAGACGGTGTTGTCGGCGAGATCCATGGAGATATTGGCGCTCTCGAGCTTGATTTCGCCGTAGGTCACCTTGCTGTTACCGAACATAAACGCCGAGTCGCGGCGCAGAATCACCATCGAGTCGGTGGACGAGAAATCTACCGGCGCCTCGAGGTCGACCTTGGAGACAACCGGGCGCAGCGAGGGAACGAAGGTGTCCGGGAGCGCCTGAATGGCGTCGAGACTGTCGGCCGTGACAGTGTCGGTCAGCAGCGAGTCGATCCTTGCCGGGATTGCCGGGATGCTGTCGGGCGTCGGTACCACGCTGTCTTCCTCAAGAGGTAACGGTCTTTCGGGCACCAGCTCGCGGGAGGCGACGTCGGCTATCGCCGTCACGATCTGTGGCAGCGTCAGCAACAGCAGAATATATAGCAAAACCTTTCTCAACTGCGTCAGGGTCTATTGAATGACAAAGGTAGCGACTTCCCGGGGATTGAGCGTAACGTCGAGCGTTAAAATTATTTATAGCCCCACGGGTGCCGGGGCTGTTTCACTTCATGAAGACGAAATAAACAGCAGCTATCAGGCAGAAAAATGCAGCCAGGTGGTTCCAATGGAAAGACTCGCCGCGGAAAAAGAATACTGTGAATACCGTGAACACTATCAGAGTTATAGCTTCCTGCATCACCTTGAGCTGCGACAAGGTGAACGGGCCGCCGTTCTCATGGAAACCCATGCGGTTGGCCGGGATCATGAAGCAGTATTCGATAAGGGCGATGAGCCACGAGATGAGGATGATGACATAGAGCGGCGTGTTGTCGCCGATAATCTTTAGTTCCTGCAGTTTCAGGTGGCCGTACCATGCAAAGGTCATGAAGACGTTAGAAACGACAAGAAGCAAAATTGTAAGCCAGGCGGTCATAATCAGAATCCGGTTAATTCATGAAGTCCGAAAAGCAGGTTGAGAAGATGCATCGCCATGCCGGCTCCCTGTTTCATGCGGGCGTCGAGCAGGACGGTGATATAGAGCGTGGTATCGTCGGCCGAGAGAGAAACGACGGCCTTGTTGGTGTTCCTCACCGTGGAGGCCTTGAGCGACGACGCCGGGTCCTCGACGAGCACCACATGGCGATGGTCGTCGTAGAACTGATGGTACATGCGCCACACATCCGGCAGCGGGGTGCGGGAGTCGACGGTGAAGGTAGCCATTGCTACGTCGTCGGCTGTCGTGTACGACAGCACCTTAAAGGGGCTTGAGAAGGATGTCTGCAGTTGAGAGAGTATCTCGCGGCTCAGGCGGTCAAAAGCTTCGGCAGCGACATGGCGCCCTACGGCGGCTGCCGCCGGTCTCGGATCGTCCGAGGCAAGAATCACCGACCCTCCGATTGTGCCGTTGAGCAGCAGGTTGCGCGCGAGAGGCATCAGGGCAAGGGCGCCCAGTAGCTCTGTCTGCCCGGGAATCATGGTTGCGCGGGCACCGCGCACGAGGGCCTTGCGACAGTATTCCGGGATGCCGCTCTCTACTTCAAAGTTTTCGTCGTTGGGGCGGTCGGTTAAGATGGCTTTCACAGCCGGAAAGGCAGCCAGGCGCGGCGTGTAGGGACCGATGTAAAGATCGACAGCCTCAAAGTCGGGCTCAACGATAAATGTACCGTCAAAATCGCCGGTCAGTTCCGGGAAGATGTTGGCGATGCGGGCCGGCGAGCCGTTGTTGGTAATCCACACGATTTCTACGTCGGGATGGGATTTGAGTAGTCGCGCCAGTCGTGGGAAGTCCTTGACTCTGGCAGAGATGCCTGTTTTAATCATGAAAGTGAGGAGCGGGTAAAAGTTATTTATTATTGAATAGGTCGTTGTAGATTATGTCTGTAGCACCGATGCTGCGCTTGATGTAGTCGCCGGCAGCATCTCCGGCTTTTTTGCGTGCCTCCGGGTCCTCTGAAAGTTTGTTGAGGACATTAGCCAGTTCCCCGGCGTCGTGGACCTCAAAAGCGCCTCCGGCGGCGATGAGGTCGGAGGCCTCCTTGAATTTCCCGTGGCGCGGACCGAAGAGAACCGGCACTCCGTAGACGGCCGCCTCGTTGATGTTGTGGATTCCGGCGCCGAAGCCGCCGCCGACGATGGCGACAGACGCCACGCGGTAGAGGCTGCTCAGCAGGCCGAAGGAGTCGACGATGATTGCGCGACAATCGGCCGGAACATCTTCGGCAGTCTTCAGTTGAGTTAGTAGCCGGGCATTTCCGCCAATGCGTTCGAGCAGACGGGCGAGCCGGCGGTCGTCAAACTCGTGGGGCGCGATGACAAGGCGAGCCTCAGAATGTTGTTTAAGCCAGGGGATCAGGATGTCTTCATCGGGTTCCCAGCTGCTGCCGGCAACGATAGTAAACGGCGAGCCGGCTATGAAAGTGGCCAGCGGCGCCGGTAACTCACGGGCGGCCTTGCGTATGTCCGTCACGCGGTCAAAGCGGGTGTCGCCGGCGACCGTGACCTTGTCGATACCCACCGAGGCAAGCAGCTTGCGTGAATTCTCGTCCTGCACATAGAGACGGTCAAAGCAGCCGAGCATCTTGCGGAACGTGCCGCCTCCGCGGCGGAAAAAACGCTGTCCCGGCCGGAAAATAGCCGAGATTATAAAGGTGGGAATACCCCGGCGATGAAGCTCGCCGAGGTAATTGCCCCAGAATTCATATTTTATGAAGAATGCCCGCCGGGGAGCCGCGGCATCAAGAAAAGCTCGCACCTGCCCGGGGGTATCTACCGGCAGATAGTAAACGGCGTCGGCGCCGCTGTAGTTGTGGCGCACGCGATAGCCCGACGGTGAGAAAAAGGTGAGCAATATCTTGAGCTCGGGATGCTCGCGCTTGAGACGTTCCATCAGAGGACGTCCCTGCTCGAACTCCCCGAGGGAGGCGGCATGAAACCACAGGTCAAAACCCTCCGGGGCTACACGGCGACGCGTTGCCTCCAGCTCCTTGAGTGTCTCGCGCTGGCCGCGGAGCATCTCCTTGATTTTGGGAGAACGCACCGAAGCCAGCGACAAGGCTCCCTTGAAAAGGGCGATCCCGGCGTTATACAGCGGGTTCATCGATGGTTATGCGGTCAATGGCTGCCTGCAGGCGCTTGATTGTCTCGTCTTTTCCGAGGATTTCGGTGATTTCAAACATGTGGGGACCCTTGCACTCGCCGACCACTGCGAGGCGGAAGGCATTCATCACGTTGCCCATGTGGAGGCCGTTGCTCTTTATCCACTCCATGACTACGGGTTCTGCTGTAGCGGCCTTGAAATCGGGGAGTTCCTTGAGAATCTCGATGAGACGTGCCATCAGCGCGGGCGTCTCGGCGCTCCAGCGCTTCTTGATATCCTTGGGATTGTAAGTCTCCGGGGCGCGGAAATAGAAGCCGGCCTGGTCTACGAGGTCCTTGACAAAGTTGATGCGGCTCTTTACCGTTCCGACGGACGCCGCTACATAATCGTCATTGAAAGCCGACAGGTCGAGACCGGCAGCTTCCAGCATGGGGCGGGCAAGTAGGGCGAGCTCTTCGTTAGGAGTATTCTCGAGATATATGTGGTTGAACCACTTGCCTTTCTCGAATGCAAACTTGGCGCCTGAGCGCGAGCAGTGGGCAAAGGAGAATTTGTCGATAAGTTCCTGCATGGACATCACCTCTGTGTCGTCGCCGGGATTCCAGCCCAGCAGGGCCAGGAAGTTGACGACAGCCTGGGGCAGATAGCCGCTTTCGCGGTAGCCCGACGAAATCTCGCCGCTGGCGGGATCGTGCCATTCGAGCGGGAAGACAGGGAAGCCGAGGCGGTCGCCGTCGCGCTTCGAGAGTTTGCCCTTGCCGTCGGGCTTGAGCAGCAGGGGCAGGTGTACAAATGAAGGCGCCGTGTCGCTCCAGTCAAATGCTTCGTAAAGAAGCACATGGAGCGGAGCCGAGGGAAGCCATTCCTCGCCGCGGATTACATGAGAAACCTCCATGAGGTGGTCATCGACAATGTTGGCCAGGTGATAGGTGGGCAGGTCGTCGCTGCTCTTGTAGAGTACCTTGTCATCGAGAATGTCGCTCTTGATGGTGACTTTGCCGCGCAGCAGGTCGTCGACCTCAACGTCGCGTCCCGGTTCTACCTTGAAGCGCACGACGTAAGGGGTCCCTGCGGCGATAAGTGCCTCAACCTCGGCCGCATCGAGCGTCAGTGAATTGCGCATCGACATGCGGGTGCTGGCATCATACTGGAAATTGGGAATCTCGGCACGCTTGGCCTCGAGTTCCTCGGGAGTGTCAAAAGCTATATATGCGCGGCCCTTGTCGAGCAAAATCTTGACATGCTCGCGGTAGATGTCGCGGCGCTCGCTCTGCTTGTAGGGCCCGAAGTTCCCTCCTTCGCGGACACCTTCGTCTATTTTGATGCCCAGCCATGCGAGGGCCTCGTTGATATAATCTTCGGCGCCGGGAACAAAGCGGCGCGAATCGGTATCTTCAATGCGCAGTATCATCTGGCCGCCGTTCTGGCGGGCGAAAAGGTAGTTGTAGAGTGCCGTGCGCACGCCTCCGATGTGGAGAGGACCTGTGGGCGACGGTGCGAATCTTACTCTGACCGGTCTTGACATTGTATTCTTGAGTTTATGTACGCCTTTATTTGCGTGATGTTGATTGTTTAACGCCACAAAATTACAAAAAAAACACCATTGCCACAAATACCCCCTTAAACACCAAAAAATGAAATTGCCAATTTTTCCGACGACGTCGGAAAATTCTATTTGCTTAGACATCCTCCCTTATGGTTAATTTCTCCTCCGGTTGGTATGAAAACAACAGAGAGGCTGCCTAACCATCAAAGTTAGGCAGCCTCTCTGATGTTAGGGGGAGGGGGGATTAGTAAACTACATATTTGGCGGTGGCGTCGGCGGCCTTGACAATGGCGAGGCCGGCGGGGAGTGTTGTCACAAAGCTGCCGGTGTTGTCAGCGGTGCCGGTGACAATGATTCGGCCGAGGGCGTCGGTGACGGTGACAACTGTGCCGGCGGCAACCTTGACGGTGAGGACGTTGCCCGAGAGGCTGATGACGGCTTCAGTTGTTACATCCTCAACACCGGTGATGATGATTTCAGCCTCGACAGGTGAGCAAGCGCGTGACTCGCCGTGGTTGTAAACGGCCGACACGCGGGCGCTGTGCTTGCCACTGCTGATGAATTCCTTGGTGAAATTCGTTTCAGTGCAGAGCTCGGCGGCACATTCTCCGTCGATATAAGGCTTGAAGCCGAGGATTTCAAGATCGGCGGGAACAGCGCCTGCAGCTTCAAAGGCAATATCGTCTACATAGAGGGCATAGGTGTCGTAGGCCGTGTGGCGCAGGGCAAAATACTTGGCGCCGGCAGGCACGGTAACATCATACTCGGTCCAGGTCTCGGGCACGCGGTCAACGGTAGCCACAGACACGAAGCTCGAGAGCGACTTATCGGTCGTGGAATAGAGCACCTCGAAGGACTCGGCATAGGCGATCGTGAAGCTCTTGGCCTTGAACGAAATAGTCTGCTCGTTGCCAGAGAGCTGCGGTGAGATGAGCCAGTTGTCGTTGAGACCCTGAGCGCTCCATGCTACCAGCATGCGTTCACCGCTGGCGGGCACTGCATCGATATAATAATCTTCGGGCATGCCCGAGGCTTTGGGTTCATAAAGCTGGAAGGCCATGGGAGCCGTGCGATAGGGGTTGAGGACGTCGCGCAAGAAGGTATAGGTCTTGTAACCGTCGTTGTCAACCATGGTCCAGTCGCCGAAATCGGTGATTGTAAATACTTCGTATTCGGGATTTTCAAAATCTTCCACGATTGCCTTGGGAGCCTTGAGATCCTCAAACGCCGGCGCGGTCCACGACAGCAGGAGCGAGCCGCCGTCGGGGGTTACGGTAAGGTCGGCGGGCACCGGCAGAGTGGGGAAGGTGACGGTGAACGTGCCGCAGGCCGTGTTATCCTCGACGGAAGTTTCTCCATCAACTGAAGCTGTGAACTCGTAGGTTACTTCGTCATCCGAAAGTACGGAGGTGGGAACATCGTAAACAAGCTTGATGGTAGCATAAGCCGGCAGCGACTCGATGATAGCAGTGCTTGAAGCGCCCTGTGCGTTGAGGGTAACATCGACGTTTTCGAGATCCTCGGTGCCGATATTCTCAACGACAACAGAGACAAGCGCTGTCTCGCCTGCTTCGACCTTGGCGGGTGCGGAAGTGTTGACGATGCGCACGTTCTTGGGCTGCAGATCGATGACACGGATGTTGTCGATGGGCACGCTCCAGGTCTCGGTATCGGTATTGTGGACACCGCGGATCATCAGGCCCACCTGGACATATTTAGCCGATTTGTAGGGTGTCAGGTCGATGCTGGCGAGAGTCCAGTCGTCGGTTGAATTTTCCTTCAGGTCGATTGACTTCACGACTGCGGGAACAGCTCCGTCGGCGCCGACCTTGAGTTCGAGCACGCTGCCCTTGCCCTGATAGAAGAGCTGGAAGGCGGGATTGGTAGCCGTCGAAATGTCGATCTTGGTTGAGTAGAAACCGTAGGAAGCGTCTTTCTCATAAGGAATCATGAGATAGAAACCGTTGTCTGAATCCTGGGAATTCAGATATGCGGGATTGTCATCATCGTCGTAGTTGGTGCGGAGTTCATTGTCATAGAACAGGCCTTCCATCACCTGACCGTTACTCTCAGGGTCGACTACCCACATCTGGTGATAGTAGCAGTCGGCGAAGCTTTCAAAGAAAGGAATTGCGTCGGGCTTGCCAACAACCACGATGTCAGAGGTAACACCCATGGACGCGTTGTATTCGCCCACGCAGGCTGTTACCTGGTAAGCGGCGAAGTCCTGGCCCTCGATGTCGCCGAAATCGATGGTGAAAGTTGTTCCGGTGGTTGATCCGATGGCGGGATCGTAATACGAACCGAAGGCATCGAAGATAAAGTATTGCAGGTTGTCAACATTTACCCAGCCGCCGTGTTCGCCGACTTCGCCGACGGGATCCCAGCTCAGGGTTACCTTGGTGTAGTCATCCGAGAGGGCGATCTTCAGGTTGGTGGGATCAAGAGGAGTATCCTCACCTGCAAAAACGCCGGTTATGAGAAGTGACTCGCCCGGGACGTCACCGATATAAGCAACAGCCTCGAATCGGTTCTGGTTGCCGTCCCAGAGGTCGGTTGTCTCAACAGTATATATACCGCCGGGAACTACATCTGTGATTTCGGTCTTGTAGGCCCAGTTGGTCGTGATGACGACTTTGGTCAGAGACTCCAGGGGAGCGCCGGTGACGTCAACGGTAGGAGCGGTGTAGGTCAGGGTTGCCTTGAGCTCGCCCTTGGGAGCGATTTCGTAGGTCAGCGTGCCGGCGGCAGCGGGCTCAACCTTCTCGGAGTATTCTTTTACAGAGAGGTTGGAGACCTTGTAGATGCCGCTGGTGGCCTTGTCCGAGGTGCAATGGATGCCGATATAATAGTAGCCGTCGGCGTCAACCGTGAAATTGGCTTCTACGGGAGTGTCGCGCACGGTGATGTCATGGGTCGGCACCAGGACGGTCGTCATGGCTTCAATGGTGGGCTCCGTTCCGATATACATAGCCGAGGTCTCGCCGATCGTTCCGCTCAGGGCCGATGATTCGAGGGCCGAGAAGGTGTAGGTCTTGCCGGCAAAGAGGTGCAGGGGCACGGTGATCAGCCAGTCGTCGTTGCATTGCACGTCGTCGGTGTTGGGCTTCATGCATGACACGCCCGAGGAAAGCTTGGGGTTCCATGTGCGGCCGTCGCCGTCAGCGTCGATCATCGTGTAGTAGTCCATCAGGGGATCCTTGCTGCCCAGGGGGCTCTCGAAGGGAATTTCCTGTGCGTTGTCGGGAACGACGACCGGCGCGGCAGCTTCTTCGATTTTCAGATTGGCCAGCTTGGGCGTGCCGCTGTCGGTGCGGCGGCTCATGCAGTGGAAGCCGATGTAATAGCTGCCCGTTTCTTTGGGCGAGAAAGTATAGGAATAGGTGGTGAAAGCCTTGTTGTTGCAGGGATAATTAATGACGGGCGAGATGCGCTCGGTCATTCCCTCGGCAGTAGCTTCAAGTCCGCCGAAAACTTCAATGATGTCTTCGGTCTTTGAGAGAGTCATCGCGGCGTCGAATGTCACGAGATAGCTCTTGCCGCTTTCCATGGCAATTGCCGGCGTGATCATCCAGTCATCGGCCTCGTCAACGGCTTCGTCGTTGGGAGCCATGCACACAGAGTAGGATGTGAAGCCGCCGGGCTTCCATGTGCGGCCGTCGCCGTTGGCATCGACAACGGTGTAATCGTCGGTCGTACCTTTACCGAGAGTACATTCATAAGGCACTGAAATTGCCTCGCATGCAGCCTGAGCCATCACGGCTAAACGCTTGACCGGCTGTGTGCGCATATCCTTCATTGTGGAAGAATGGCGCTCGGGCAGGCCGGCCATGAGGGCGGCAGCCGACAGCAGGGCGCAAGCACTGAAGATTAAGGATCTTTTCATATCAATTGATTTGGATTGGAAATAATGATCTGGTTTATAAAATCAAACGAGCTGCTAATTTAAGCATAATTTTTGAATTACATGGCATTTTGTGGCAAAAAGCTTGAAAACAACAATAAATATTAACTCTGTGAAGTATGTCAACGGCCGCATTTTATTGGATTTTTTATTAATCGTGAAAAAATAAATCTTGCATAGACCAAAAATTTGCTTTAACTTTGCGGTCGCTAACGCGCACTCGGGGTGTAGCACAGTTGGTTAGCGCGCCACGTTCGGGACGTGGAGGTCGGAAGTTCGAGTCTTCTCACCCCGACTAACTATTTGAGAATCAGTTATTCTGATTCTCTTTTTCTTTTTGTGCCCGGTTATTTGCAATGCAGTGAACGGCTGAAAAAGAAAATATTTCAACAGTTTATTGAGGGGTAATCGAAATATTTCGTAATTTTACGCAGTAAATCTGATTGATGAAAAACTATATAACCCTCTTGATTGGCGTGATTCTCGCGCTGACGTCGTGTGACAGGACCGGCTCCGGCGCGTCGTCAGATTTAGATGCGCTCTACTCCCGTCTGGACAATGAGATAGCCCGTTCTGCCGATTATGAGCACATCAAGGAGCAGCGTATCATCAAGTTGAAGAGGGACTATGACCTGACTTCCGACCGCCATCTGAGGACAGACATTATCAATCAACTCATCGAGGAATTTGATGCCTACAATGCCGACTCGGCCTTGTACTATGTGAGTTATAACCTGCGTCGTCCCGCCGTGTTGGCAACGCCCGGCCAATATACGCGGCTCTTGATAAAGAGAGCTGATATATTTGCTCACGCCGGCCTGTTTGCCGACGCGCTTGCTACCATGAAGGAAATTCCGGCCGATTCCATCACCGATGAACTTAAGGAAGATTATTATTCCACCTACTGCGCTACCTACCAGTATCTCAGCGAATATACCGACGAGCACGAGACTGCGCCGGAATATGTCAGGCAACGTTCCAATTATGCCGATTCCCTCAGGAGGATAATACATCCCGATTCTTTTAATCACACGACCTTTGTAATGAGCGAGATGGCGCGCTCGGGTAGGGCCGACACCGCGATTACCGTCCTGTCCGACCGTCTTAATGATTATCCATTGGGAACGCGCGAGTATTCTATTCTTGCCTCTACGCTCGCCTATATCTACAAGACAGCCGGTTATCCCGAAGAATACAGGCGCCATGTGGTGCTGAGCGCCATTTCCGATGTCATGGGGGCCGTAAAGGAAAATGTCTCGTTCCGCGAAGTCGCGACATTCATGTTTGAGGACGGAGACATCGAGCGTGCCAACCGGTATCTGAAAAAAAGCATCGCCGACGCCAATTTCTATTCGGCCATGATGCGCAATGCCCAGTCGAGCAAGATGTTGCCGATTATCGACGACGCATACACCGCAGCTCAGGAAAACCTGCACTCCAAGCTGCGCACGATGGTCGCCGTGAGCAGTGTCCTGTCTTTCATCTTGATTATCACCATTATCCTCATCCTTAAACAAATCAAGAGCATCTGCGCCGCCAAGGACCGAGTCAGCGCGGCCAACGATGAATTAAACGAGTTGTCCCAAAAGCTTCGGAACGCCAACGACGAGTTGAAAGCGGCCAACAAGGAACTGGAGGAGCGCAACATCGAGCTTCACGATTTTAACAAGACCAAGGAACAGTATGCCGGCCTGTTTATGGAGTACTGTTCCACGGCCATCTCTACCTTGCACCACTATCAGCAGTCGCTGCGCAACCTTGCCATCCAGGGCGCCAACAAGGCCAAGCTGCTGAACAAGCTTGAATCATCGGAAATTGCCGATCAGTTGCTCAAGAATTTCTATGTGAAATTCGACGAGGCGATTCTGAATATCTATCCTTCCTTTATCGATAAATTTAACGCGCTTCTGCTCCCCGAGGAGAAAGTGACCCTCAAGTCGGGCGAGCTTCTTAACACCGAGCTCAGATTGTTTGCCCTGATCCGAATCGGGATAGACGACAACGCCAAGATCGCCGAATTTTTGAGATGCTCCATCTCGACTGTCTACACCTATCGGTCCAAGATGAAAAAGCGCGCCAAGGACCCTGCCGGCTTTGAGGCTGCCGTCAAGAGTATCGTCTGAAATTGCGTTAAAAATCCTTTGAAAGCGTTGAAAACGATGTTGAATTTTTCAGCGCCTGCTGCTTGCTAAATTATTGGGTTCTAATATAATGTCTTTTTGATATGTTTTGATTTTTGTTTGATTGTCTTTACATTCTTTAAACGGATGACGAACTTTGCGTTCACCAATCCTGAAACGGGACAATATTAACTTTAAATCACATATTAAAATGACAAGTAAACCATGGAATCTTCGGGCCTGCGTCCTCTCGTTGCTTTGGACGTTAGCTCTGATAGTAGCGCCTGCAGTATCGGCGCAACTATTGAATGTTTCGGGCACTGTTACAGATCCCCTCGGGGACACTCTGATCGGTGTCAGTGTATCGGTTAAAGGCGACCAGAAACACGCCATCGCTACCGACTTTGACGGTAACTACACTCTCAGCGACGTGCCGTCTACCGCAACCTTAGTTTTCAGCTACGTCGGCTTTAAAGCCGTTGAGGTCCCTGTAAACGGCCGCACGAAAATCGACGTCATCATGGAAGAGGACAACGAACTCCTCGATGAAGTCGTTGTCGTCGGTTACGGCTCTCTCAGCCGCAAGGAACTTTCGAGCTCAATCGTGCAGGTTAACCGCGGTGATTTCCAGCGCGGTGCCATGAACAGCCCCATGGAAATGCTCACCGGTAAAGTCGCCGGTCTTAACGTATCGAGCACCGCATCGGCCAATCCTAATGCCGGCGCCGACCTCCAGGTGCGCGGTGCAACCTCGCTCAGCGCAGGCAACGGCCCGCTGATCGTTATCGACGGTGTCGCCGGCGGCGATATCCGCACCCTCGCTCCCCAGGACATCGAATCGATGTCGGTCCTCAAGGACGCCGCTTCCGCTGCCATCTACGGTACACGCGGCGCCAACGGTGTGATCCTGATTACTACGAAGAAAGGTACCGGAGAGCCCGGTCTCCCCGTCATCACTTATGATTCCTACGGCGCGCTTGCTTTCGCCAAGGACAAGCCCGAAGTGCTGTCGCCCTACGAATGGCGACTCGCTCGCCGCGGCAACGACTACGGCGCAAGCACCGACTGGTATGACCTCATCACCCGCAAGAGTTCTTATGATACCAACCAGTATCTGTCGATCGACGGTTCGCTCCAGAACGGCGGCTACTACACCGCTTCGCTGAACTGGAAGAAGGCCAATGGTCTTGACATCGTCAGCGGCCGTGAAGAATTCGGTGGCCGCGCCGCTATCTCGGCCAACGCCCTCGACAGCCACCTGCGCATCACGGCAGCAATCAATGCCCGCAAGGTATTCGAAAAATGGGGCGACGACGGCATGTTTGACACCGCGCTCGGCATGAACCCCACAATCCCCGTTTACAATACCGACGGCTCATATTACCAGCCCACATCTCCTACAGATATCAAGAACCCCGTGCAGCAGCTCCGCGTTAACACCTCGCGCGGCGGACGCACCTATCTTCTCGGCTCAACCGACATCAAATACAGCATCTGGAGCAACGAATATCACAGTGTAAGCACCACCCTGTCTTATTCTTATAACTACAACGATCTCAAGAGCGACTACTATACCCCCACAACCTCCGGTGAATCATACTGGGGCGGCTATGCCGGCCGTGCTTCCCAGCAATATCAGAAGTGGTGGACCAATCGCGTCGAGTGGATCGCAAACTATGGTTTCCAGAAAAACGACCACGACGTGAAAGTCGTCGCCGGCTACTCCTTTGAACGTTCCAACTGGGAGCAGATGTTCATGCAGAACAATAACTTCACCTTTGACAAGCCCCTGTGGAACGGCATCGGTTCAGGCACATGGCTCGCCGACGGCAAAGCCGTCATGTACGGCGGCAAGAGCCAGTCGACTCTCATCGGTTTCTTTGGCCGCGTCAACTACTCTTGGAAGGGCATGATCATCGCGTCGGCTTCGCTGCGTCATGAAGGCTCGACCAAGTTTGGTGCCGACAAGAAGTGGGGTTCCTTCCCCGCTGCATCTCTCGCATGGGAGATGGCTCAGGCTCCCTTCCTTTCGGAATATGTGCAGACCGTGCAGAGCCTCAAGCCCCGTATCTCCTACGGTGTTACCGGCCGCAGCGACTTCGACGCCTATAAATCGCTCGCAACATACTCGCCCAGCGGCACATATCTCATCGACGGCGTGTGGGTGACCGGCTACCGTCCCTCCAACAACGCCAACCCCAACCTCGGCTGGGAAAAACTCTCGAGCGCCAACTACGGCATCGACTTCATGTTCTTCAACCGCCTCTACGGTTCGATCGAGTACTTCGACCGCCGCTCTCAGGATCTTCTCTATAACTACACAGCTCCCCAGCCCCCCTATGTCTATCCCGACATCCTCGTGAACGTGGGCACTACTAAGAACACCGGTATCGAGCTCGCCCTGACATTCGATGCTGTCGTCAACCGCCCCGTAACCTGGACCACCGGTGTCAACTATTCCTACGGTACCACCAAGCTCACGAAACTCTCCAACGCCACCTACCAGGCATCATATCTCGACCTCTACCGCAAGCCCGGTGTCGGCACCAGCGAATACTTCTTCCGCGTCGAGGAAGGCGGCCGCATCGGTCAGTTCTGGGGCTATGAATATGCCGGCGTGGATGAAAACCACAACATGCTCGTCTACACCGCCGACGGCGAGAAAGTCACCGCCGCCTCGGCCGATCCCAAGGACAAGCGATATATCGGCGACGGCGCGCCCAAGCACTTCCTCACCTGGAACAACACCATCAAGTGGAAGAACTTCGACCTGAGCCTGATGTTCAACGGTGCCTTCGATTTCCAGATCTTCAACATGCGTCGCTATGGCATGGGCCTCAAGGGCAGCGGCAGCGATAACGTCCTGCGTAGCACCTACCTCAAGGATCGCGACGTGTGGTCGGGTGGCGGCGTGATTTCGTCCTACTTCCTGGAGCGTGGCGACTACTTCAAGCTTGAGAACGTCACTCTGGGCTACACGGTGCCCCTGAAGAACCGCCGTCTTCTCGACAACATCCGTCTCTATATCGCGGCCAAGAACTTATTCACTATAACCGGATACTCGGGCACCGATCCCTCGGCTGTAACTTCCACGGGCATCACTCCCGGTATTGACGTGACTTCGGCCTATCCCGCTGCCACTCAGTTCACCCTCGGTGTTAACATCCGCTTCCGTTAATCTCAACATTCAGACACAATGAAAATAATGAATCATATAGCCGGTCTGCTGAGTGCGACCGCAATCGCCGTCGGAGCGTGGTCATGCACCGACCTCGATGAAAAAACTTTTGACCGCATCGACGCCACGACCTACTACCAGGACGAAAACAGTGTCAAGGGTGCCGTCGCTTCAATCTATGCAAGCGCCCAGAGCGGTTTCCTCGAATATTTCTGGTATCTCAATGAATTTCCCGCCGATCAGATAGCATGGCGCACATGGAACGGTGGCGCCTGGGGCTATGACGAGGCTGCTAAATTTGTCCTCTCGACCCAGACTTGGAATTCAGAATCAGTCATCATCCGCCAGGCCTGGGAACACGCCTGGGAAACAATCGGTCTCTGCAACACCCTTGTTAACGACCTCGGTAACCTGAACGCCGCTTCTATCGGCATGACTGATGCTGCTCTCAAATCATATATTGCCGAAGTGCGTACCATGCGTGCCTGGGCCTATTACAACAACTTCGAGCTCTGGGGCGGTGCTCTTCCCCTCAACGTCTCTGTTGGCGGCGAGATTCCCGGCTCGGCCGATCCCGATTTCAACAAGGGTTGTGAAGTGATTTGGCAGTTTATTGTCGACGAACTCGACGGCTGCTACCGGGACCTCACGGCCGAGGATGGCTCCAACGGAACCCGTAACCGCATGAATCAGGGTATGAACCGCATGCTCAAGATGCGCCTTCTGCTCAATTCCCAGCTCTTTACCGGTGTTGACCGTTATGCCGAGTGTGCCACGCTCTGCGAGGAAATCATCAACGGCAACTACGGCACATATAACATTGCTGCCGACTACCGCGATATCTACAGCATCGATAACAACACTTGTCCCGAGGTTGTCTTTGCATTCGCGATGGAAGCAGGCCGCGTGACCAACAACAACCGCAACACGCCCTTCCTCCCCTACAACTACGACGAAATGTTTGATTTCTCCTGCGACCAGGGCGGTTGGAACTGTATCTGCCTCGTTCCCTCCAAGGACAATACCGGCACGCTCGTGCCCAACGCCGGCAGCGAGGGCGCCAAGAGCTTCCTCTTTGACTATGGCGACAAGCTCGGCGCTCCCTTTGACCGCATGAACGACAAGGATATCCGCAAGCAGCCCTTCAAGTGTGATGCTGCCGGCAACTGGAGCGGTATCTTCGCCATGGGTGCCCAGATCAATTACATGACCGGCGAACCGGTGCTTGCCGATGCCGACCTCCAGGACAAGCCGCTGATCTATGTTGACCAGGTAGGTACCTTCCTCAACCTCGGCCGTCACCTCGAGCCCGTCATGAGCCCCCGCTGGGGACAGACCAACTCCGGTTTCCGCGTGCTCCGCTATCCCATCTATCCTTCGTCGACCGGTCTTGACTGGCGCGATGCCGACCAGGTTGAATTCCGCCTCACCGAGGTATATTACACTCTTGCCGAGTGTCGCCTGCGTGCCGGAAATGCCGGCGCCGCCAAGCAGCTCGTCAACGACGTGCGTCAGCGCTACTATGAGGCTTCCGATGTCTCGACAATCGAAAACCCCGGTCCCGGTTTCAATGCTTTTGACGCCGACTGGATGCTCAGCGAGTGGGGTCTCGAATTCCTTGATGAAGGCCGTCGCCGTCGCACCGACCTGCGCCGTTTCGACAAATTCACCCAGGGCCAGTGGTGGTTCTTCGGCCGCGCTACCGAGACCGACCGCGAAATGCCTGCCAAGCGTGACCGCCGCTACGAATGGTATCCTCTTCCCCAGGTGGCTCTGATGGTAAATCCGGGTCTCGTTCAGAATCCTAACTATTAAAATTTTGCTCAAAATGAAGAAATTCAATATATTCAGCATATTTTTCCTCCTGCTCCTGCCCCTCCTGGCGGGTTGTACCAAGGACGAAATTATATTTGACAGCGAATTGCCCCGCTTCGAGCTGCGTCCCGGCTACCAGCTTCTTGAAGTGATCGTGCCTCAGGGCACCATGGCCACTGACAAGATTTATATCATCGGCGAATTCAACGGCGGCATGGACGCTGTCGGCGATCCCCGCTGGCAGCTTGAGAAGGCCTATGACACCGACGTCAAATGGGGTATCTACCTCAATCCCGCCGATTTTGTCGACGGAAAGACTCTGGCCGACGGCTACACCTTCTACTCCGTCGAGCAGGGCGAGGAGCGCTCGCTCGAAAACACCGAGGTGATCCACACCGAGGCACCCGCTCTCGGCGCCCGTCTTAACGTGATCGTTTATCGCTGGGCCGACTATTTCAACAAGCCCGCCAATCCCGACGAAATCGTCCACGACGGTTATGTGATCTATGTTGTAGATAATTCGGAATATGACGAGCTCGCCATGTACGCCTGGGGCGATGCCGAGGCATTCGGCGGCTGGCCCGGAATCACTCCCACCGGCAAGGTTGAAATCGACGGTGTCAACTACAAGTACTTCGATACCGGCGCCGCCAACGAAGGCCTCAACCTCAACCTCATCTTCAATAACAACGGCGGTGGCAAGCAGCTCCCCGACTACAACGTCACCCTCAACCAGGACTTCTATCTTGAACTGACTCCCGACGCCGTGACTGAATTTGATCCTTCATCGAGCGTCAACCACGATGGCTATGCGGTATTCGTTGTCAACAAATCGGGCTGGGATGAACTCTACCTCTACCTTTGGGGTACTATCAACGACCTTAACGGCGGTTGGCCCGGCATGTCTCCCACCGGTACACAGGTTATCAACGGTGTCGAGTACACCTACTTTGACCTCGGTGCAGCCAACTGCGATGCCGGTCTTGAAGAGCATGTGATCCTCAATAACGGCAGCGGCAAGCAGATCGATGACGTGGTTGTCTTCAATCTTGACCGCGACGTATATGTCGAACTCACCTCGTCAAAGGCTGTGGAAATTGACCCCGCAACTTATGTTCCCTCGACCCCTGTGGATCCTGAACCCGAACCCGAGCCTACTCCCGGCACCGAATACAAGATTTATATTCAGAACCTCACCGGCTGGAGCGACTTCTATGTCTACGCCTGGGGCGACAAGGAAATCTTCGGCGGCTGGCCCGGTGTCCGCCCCGAGACAACCGAGACCATCGACGGAGTCAACTACAAGGTGCTGACCGTCGATGCGCAGGGCGAGACCGAGAATCTCATCTTCAACGACAACAACGGCACTCAGTATGATGCCGCCACTGTCGTCCTCGACAAGAACTACTTTATCGTAGCCAATCCCGGCAATGCCGTAATTAAATAATACCTATGAATAAGTTTAAATCAATCATAGCAGCGGTGGCAGCATTTGCCGCCACCGGCTGCACCTCCTACGAGATAGATATGCCTGAGAATCCCGAAGCTCCGGCTATTGGCAACGAGGTATCGGTGAATGTCATCTACCAGGCCAATCCCCGTTTCTTCGGTGAAAACAACTGCCTCAACGGACTGACCGCCCAGCTCTCGCGCATTGCCGACATGGATTGCGACATTCTCTGGGTGATGCCCGTCTACGAGACCGGCGATCTCAAGAGCATCGGTTCGCCTTATTGTGTCCGCAACTTCACGGCTCTCAATCCCCGCTACGGCACGATGGACGATCTGAAGAACCTTGTCAACACCGCTCATTCCAAAGGCATGAAAGTGATTTTCGACTGGGTCGCAAATCACACCGCCTGGGATTGCCCCTGGGTGACAGAGCATCCCGACTGGTATGTCCAGGACGAGGCCGGCAACATCGTTGAAGCCAACGGATGGTCTGACGTCGCACAACTCAATTTCGACAATGCCGACGTGCGCCGCGCCATGGCCGACGCCATGCTCTACTGGGTCGATCAGCTGTCAATCGACGGCTACCGTTGCGACTATGCCGACGGCGTGCCTCATTCCTTCTGGAGCGATGTCATCGCCGAGTTGCGTGCCAAGAACTCCGATATGATCATGATCGCCGAGTCTTCGAAAACCGCTTTCTATGAAGATGGTTTCAACATGATCTATGACTGGGATTGCGCTCCGACTCTTTCAGCCGTGTTCAATGGCGGCAAGCCGGCCAATGCAGTCAAGGAAGGTTCGGAAGCCCTGGCTAAGGTGCCCGACGGCAAGTCGATCCTGCGCTATGTATTCAACCACGATGTCGCTGCCGAGAACAATGTTGCCACAATGTACGGCAAGCCCGAGGGTACTCGTGCCGCCTACGTCGTTGCTTCCATGCTCAACGGCACCCCGATGATTTACTCCTCAATGGACGTCGAGGGTCTTTCAGGCAAGCTTTCCTTCTTCAACTACACGACGCTTGATTTCTCGACCGCCCTTTCCGACGACTACAAGTTGATCAACGCCGCTTTCAAGGCTTCGGCCGAGGTGCGCCGCGGACAGCTTCAGGACTTCTCCAACTCATCTGTCGTTTGCTTTACCCGCGCTATTCCCGGCCACAATCTCCTTGTTGCCGTCAATACCACCGGTAGCACCCAGACGGTTAAGACTCCTATCGTTCTCGCAGGCTCCACCATGACCGACCTCCTCAATGGTGGCTCGATGGTTGCTCCCGTTCAGATCGAGCTCGAGCCTTATGCCTATACAATTCTTATGAATTAATTTTCAGGATCCGATGAAGAAAATTCTGATACTGCTTTTTATCCTCGCGGGCGTCATGAACATGGCGGCCGTGAGGGTCACTTCGCCCGATGGTAACATTGTCCTTAATGTTGACGTTACTTCCGACGGCACACCCTTTTATAATCTCGACTACAAGGGAAAGCCGATTATCAAGGACAGCCGCCTGGGGCTTAAATCTGATGAAACTGCCTTTACCGGCGGATTTGTGATCACCGGCGCCGATACAGCCTCTGTCGACCGCACATGGGAACCCGTCTGGGGTGAGTATGCCGAGGTTCGCGACCATTTCAATGAGCTGGCCGTGCATCTCAAGGCCGAGAATCCCGCCCGTGCCATGACAATCCGCTTCCGCCTCTTTGACGACGGTCTTGGCTTCCGCTACGAACTCCCCGCGCAGGAAGGTCCCAACTATCTTACTCTCAAGGACGAGTTGACGGAATTCAACTACACCGGCGATCACAAGCTCTTCTGCATCCCCGGGGACTATGACACCGACGAGTATCTGTGGTCTGAGACGACCTTCACCGATCTGTCCTCGGCGATGTCCAATTATCGCAGGCACTCCGAAGCCCAACGCGTCGACGGTCTCACCATCCAGACACCTATGCTGATCAAGACCGGCGACGGCGTTTACATCAACGCCCATGAAGCTGCCCTCGACGGCTATCCCGCCATGCTTCTCGACGTCGACCCCGTCAACTTCTCGATGAAATCACATCTCGTTCCCGATCGCCTCGGTGTCAGCGCCTACCTGCAACTGCCCTTCAACACCCCCTGGCGCACGCTGATTATCAGCGACGATGCCCGCGATATCCTTGCCTCGCAGCTGGTGCTCAATCTCAACGAGCCTTGCAAGATCGAAGACACCTCGTGGATCAAGCCCATGAAATTTGTCGGCGTGTGGTGGGAGATGTTTACCGGCAACGTGAAGACCTGGGCCTACTCCAACGATTATCTCGCCAAGCCCGGCGTCACCGATTATTCCGCTCTTGAACCCAACGGACGCCACCCGGCCAACACCGAGAACGTGAAGCGCTACATCGACTTTGCGGCCGAGCACGGTATCGACGGCGTCCTCGTCGAGGGTTGGAACGAAGGCTGGGAAGACTGGGCCAGCTACCGCAAGAACCGTCAGTTCCTCTTTGACAAGCCTTACCCTGACTTTGACCTTCCCGCCCTGCGCGATTACGCCAAGGAGAAGGGCGTCAAGCTCATCATGCACCACGAGACTGCCGCCAATGCAGCCGATTACGAGCTGCAACTCGACCGCGCTTTCACCTTCATGAAGGACAATAACTACGACGCGGTCAAGACCGGCTACGTCGGCGCGATCATTCCCCGCTCGGAGCACCACACTTCCCAGTGGATGGTCGACCATGCCCGCCACGTCATTGAGCGCGCCGCCGAATATCAGATCATGGTTGATAGCCACGAGGCCCCCCGTCCTACCGGTCTGTGTCGCACTTACCCCAACTGGCTTGCTCAGGAATCGGCCCGCGGCGGTGAATTTGAATCGATGGGCGGCAATCCCCCCTCCCACACCTGCATCCTGCCGTTTACCCGTCTTAAAGGCGGTCCCATGGACTACACTCCCGGCCTCTTTGAGACCCGCATGAGCTACTACGGCGAAGGCAAGGACTCGCAGGCCGGAACGACTCTCGCCCGCCAGCTCGCCCTTTACCTCACGATGCCTTCACCCCTCCAGATGGCATGTGACCTCCCCGAGAACTACGAGCGCTTCCTCGATGCCTTCCAGTTTATTAAGGACGTGCCTGTCGACTGGGCCGACTCCCGTTATCTCGAGGCTGAGCCCAATCAGTATATAACCGTCGCCCGCCTCGACAAGAACTCCGACGACTGGTATGTCGGCGCGATAACCGATGAAAATCCCCGTACTGCCCTCATCGATTTAAGCTTCCTGCCCAAGGACGGCAACTATGTCGCCACCATCTATGAAGATGCTCCCGATGCACATTGGAAAGACAATCCTCAGGCCTACCGCATCCGCACGGTTAAAGTTAAGCCCGGCATGAAACTCAAGCAGCCGCTGGCTGCCGGTGGAGGCGCAGCCATCAGGATTACCAAGCAATAAGAATTTTGTCTCAATAATGTATAATCTCTGAATTAATTAAAAATCCTATGGGTTTCTAAGCCTGAAAGATTGGCAATTAATGTTATTTGGACAAGAATATGGCCGGCGTGAGAACGTCGACCATATTTTTTAGAGCTATTTCAGAGAGAATAACCAATGTCGTTAAACATTTTATAATCTTCATCCACTTTATTGCCGATCGTAGTGAGCATATCCCCCACTAATGCGCCGTTCATTCCGCCGCGGAGGATGCTCGACATGGCTTCTTTTGAAAGCTGTGCACGTCCGCCGGCGAAATGCAGTGTGCATTTAGGAGCGATGAAGCGCATTAAAGCTACCGAGCGGGTGACCTCATCTTCACTTATTCTCTCGATACCTTCAAGCGGAGTGCCCTTGATTGGCTGAAGGATATTGATTGGTATTGATGATGCGCCGGCTTCCCTTGCCATTTCAGCCAGTTCGAGACGGTCACGCATAGTTTCTCCCATGCCTATTATGCCTCCGCAACACACCTTAAAACCTATTTCCCGAGCTATTGAAATGGTCCTGAGTTTCTCATCTATTGTGTGGGTAGAGCACAACTTGGGAAAATAAGTGCGCGACGTTTCCAGATTACAATGATATTTTCGCACCCCCGCATCCCAGAGTTGTTGCAGTTGTTCTCTATCGAGGAGCCCCATGGACGCACAGAGCCTGACACCGCCTTCATCGGCTGCTTTTCTGAACAGGCGACAGAAATGAGCCATGTGGGTCGGCATCACTTTCCTCCCGCTTGTTACCATTGAAAAACAACTTACGCCGAGATTCCGGTTTGTTCGGAAAGCAGACATCATTTCTTCTGAGGATATGTAGTCATATTCCTTTACCCCTGTATTGTGCCGGGCCGACTGGGCACACCATTTACAATCCTCGCTGCACCGTCCCGAGCGTGCATTTACGATTGAGCAGGTATGGATTTCGTTACCACACCATTTCAATCGGATTTCATCCGCGGCTTGGCGTAATTCCTCGGTTGAATATCTGCTGTTAAGTTCCAGTGCTTCAACAATGGATGCCGGTGTCCCGTCCTCGAGTGCTTTTAGTTTTAATCTTTTAAGCATATTATGAATGTAGTTAAAACAAAAGTTCCGGAGTAGGGCACACGGACGATGTTCTGAACATCTGCCACGGGTCGCTACTCCGGAACTTTTGTATCGTTTAAGTTTATATGTAATTCGTTAAGACTCCTCTTAACGCCCGCAAAGTTAATAATTATAATTGATATTATCAACTCGAATATT